>NZ_VMMK01000025.1:20272-43979 GCF_013277255.1 Streptococcus sp. 2154 | reverse complement strand
TGCACGATTATTCTCTATCTTTGCTGCAACCTCTGTAACCGTCTCCTTGGCTTATTCTCTTTCCAGGCACGACGCTCCAGTGACATGACCATTCTCTGGATTAACATCGTAGGTCGTTGTCGTGGTTACATAGCCATCCTCTCCGTCAATTGTAACAGGATTTTCACTACGGTCTTTAGTTTCATCTTTTTCAAAACGAATTCGCGTACTTGAAATTTTCTTGGTTACTACCTTAGGTTTAGTCGCTACTTTTACAATAATATCCCCATTATCAGCGTCATCATACTCTATTCCCTCTTCTTTATCTCTAGTATCATCTCTGACATATTGAATCCCATCAGCAGCATGAACAAAACTTGTATTCAGGATTCCTCCTAAAAATAAAGTTAGCCCGACTATCACAGAACCAAAAATCTTTCCGAGTTTACGTAATGCATAGCGCTTATTGGTATTAGATTTTGCCATTACATCCTCCTTCTAAAAGTTACTACTTAGTATAGCATATTTTCTGGCAAATGTTAAACAATATGTTTCATACATCAAATAAACTTAAAATGATATATTAATTATTGAACTAACACTTTAACTATATCGTAATCAATCTCATATATAAAGGATTGCAGACATCTTATCTAAATACATGCTAATATATTTAGATACAAACATTCCAACTTGATAACTTTCACTCATCTTTCATCATTCCTTATACAACTATGCAGTATAAATAGAATAGTTTTCTCATCAGAATGAGACTATTTTAATATTAGATAATTTGATAGAAAAAACATAAATAAAATTGGTTGAATTTAATTCCCTAACTCGATAGAGGATTCTATTTTAAATTTAACAACAGCTAGGATTACACTATAAAAAGCACATTACCACCTGTTCGGCTGGAGAATCTAGTCGATTAGCTCCCTCTTAGTTACAAGCTTAAAGCGATTTTTTAACTAATACTAAACCAGATTAAAGAAGGAACTAGAACATCTGTCTTGTACTAATCAATATGCTATTTTAAAGTTGCAAATAAACTTAGAATGCCATTTATTATATTTACAATAAATAGTTGACTTCGATAGAAACAGAAAATAGAATTCAACATTCTTCCCTACTTATCTGATAATAAATAAGATCCGCAAGATAGCCTTTTCTCTCTACACCATTAACAATCGTTTGTAGATAGGACATTCCAGCCTTCTCCATGACACGACCTGAAGCTGGATTGAGACTGGCATATCGAGCTTTGACTTTTTGAAATCCTACTTGAGTAAAACAAAAGTCCAAGACAGCTTTTAAGGCCTCTGTCATAAGACCACGACCCCAATAGTTTTTTCCTAAAATATAGCCAATTTCACAAGAAGAATTGTTCTCATCTATTGCAACGATGCTGATATCTCCTATCACTTGCTCTGGGTTTTCTTTGAGACAAATAGCCCATTTGTAATAGTTGGGATTAGTATAGGAAGCAACCCAGTTACGAATCGAATTTCGAGTCACCTCGACATCAGGATGGGGATCCCAGGTAACATAGGTCAGATTCTCAGCGGATGAAGCCCAATTTTGAAACATAGCTTCTGAATCACTCTCCACAAATCTTCTTAAAATCAAACGTTCTGTCTGTAATATTTGCGTACCGATAGCTTTCATGATGCTACCTCACTTCCTTATTTCTATGCTCGTAGTAAAAAGGCTCAACTCAGTAACAGCTAGAAAACGAGTTTGTCTTCTAATTTCTTGACGCAGTCGCTGTCTGGTTTGAAATACGCTCTAGCAAGCTTTTTCAAACCTAGTCATCGTTGCGGGGGTGAGACGACGAAATCGAACTCTTCTAGTTACCGATTCTACCTCATTTTCTTATTTCTAAACTCGGGGTTCAAGGTCCCCCGGACCTTCCTCGCTTACCTGTTTCCATGCTCGGGGTAAAAACCTCCACTGGAGGTTTTTACTCCCAAAAATCATCGAATACGGTGATGGGTAGGTGGCGTTTGTGTTGGCCTTTGTGCCACCAATTTTCGATAGTGATTTGGGCTTCTGGGCTGATTGTTTTGCCTTCTAGGTAGTCGTCAATCTCTTCATAAGTGACTCCGAGGGCTACTTCGTCAGCTAGGCCTGGTTTGTCTTCTTCTAGGTCTGCTGTTGGGATTTTTTCATAAAGGGCTGGATCTGCACCAAGTTCCTTCAATAGTTGTTTTCCTTGACGTTTATTGAGACGGAACAGTGGTAAAATATCTGCACCACCGTCACCAAACTTGGTAAAGAAACCTGTGATATTTTCCGCGGCGTGGTCTGTCCCAATGACCGCTCCACTATGGGCACCCGCAAGGGCATATTGGGCAATCATACGACTACGAGCCTTGATATTGCCCTTGTTAAAATCTGAAACAGGACTACCTGTCGCTTCAACAGCAGCTGTCATAGCGTCAGCTGATTCCTTAATATTGACGACTAAACTGACATCTGGCTGGATGAAGTCTAGGGCTTTTTGAGCGTCTGCTTCATCGGCTTGTACTCCATAAGGCAGGCGGACAGCGATAAATTTGTAGCTGTCGTCTCCCGTTTCTGCTCGCAGTTCTTCCATAGCTAGTTGAGCCAAACGACCTGCCAAAGTCGAGTCCTGCCCTCCAGAAATCCCTAGCACAAAAGTTTTAAGAAAGGGATGTTTTTTCAGGTATCTTTTTAAGAAATCAATAGAACGACGGATTTCTTCTTGGACATCAATCACTGGTTTCACGCCCAGTTCTTGGATAATCGTTTCTTGCAAACTCATTCTTCTTCTCCTTCACCAAGGGCTTCCTTACGCATTTTGTCTATCAAGTCCATCTTGTCTTGCCATACATCACGCGCCAAATCCACTGGATAATGCTGCGGATTGAGCACACGCTTGTACTCATCCCAAAGCTTGTCAAATTCCTTACGAGCATAAGCCTGAATCTCAGTTAAGCTAGGCAGGTTGTAAATCAATTTCCCGTCTTTGAAGATATCCACCAAGAGAGGAACAGCGTCAAAATTACGAACGGTCTTCTTGATGTAGGTATAAGTCGGATGGAACATCTTGATTTCTGTCATACTGGCAACATCTACGCCGTCATAAGTGATGTAATCACCCTCTGACTTGCCTTTTTCACGACTGGTAATGCGCCACACCTGCTTCTTACCTGGCGTAGACACTTTTTCCGCATTATTTGACAGCTTGATTGTATTGCGCATGTTCCCATTTTCATCTTCGATTGCAACAATCTTGTAAACCGCCCCAAGAGCCGGCTGGTCATAGGCTGTAATCAGCTTGGTTCCCACACCCCAGACGTCAATCTTGGCCTTTTGCATCTTGAGATTGAGGATGGTATTTTCGTCCAAATCATTAGAAGCATAAATCTTAGCCTCTGTAAATCCAGCCTCGTCCAGTTGCTGACGGACTTTCTTAGAAATGTAGGCAATATCCCCAGAGTCAATCCGCACACCCATAAAGTTAATCTGATCACCCAGCTCACGCGCCACCTGAATGGCAGCTGGTACACCGATGCGAAGGGTGTCATAGGTATCCACAAGAAAGACACAATTTTTGTGGGTCGCAGCGTAAGCCTTGAAAGCTTCATAGTCATTGCCATAAACCTGTACCAAGGCATGGGCATGGGTTCCCAAAACAGGAATGTCAAAGAGCTTACCCGCACGCACGTTGCTGGTTCCATTGGCGCCACCAATCACCGCTGCGCGTGTTCCCCAGATGGCCGCATCCATTTCTTGAGCCCGACGTGTCCCAAACTCCATCAAGGGTTCATCTTCGATAACCGAACGAATACGAGCTGCCTTCGTCGCCACCAAGGTCTGGTAGTTGACGATGTTCAAAAGAGCCGTTTCGACCAACTGACATTGGGCTAGAGGGCCTTCCACCTGCACAATCGGTTCATTAGCAAAAACTAAATCCCCTTCTTGGGCAGAACGAACGGTCAACTCCAACTTGAAATTGCGGAGATAGTCCAAGAACGCCCCATGATAACCAAGCGACTCCAAATAGGCTATATCACTATCTGAAAAACGCAAGTCTTCAAGATAGTTCACAATTCTTTCCAAACCTGCAAAAATCGCATAGCCATTCTTAAAAGGCTGTTGGCGGAAATAAACCTCAAAAACCGCCTTTTTATTGTGAATCCCTTGGTCAAAGTAAACCTGCATCATGTTGATCTGGTACAAGTCCGTGTGCAATGTCAAACTATCATCTGGATACATACTTTTCCTACTTCCTTAGCTAGAAACCCATGAAAATTTTCAAGAACTTTCATGTGTTCCAATAAATTAGTACTATTATAACACATTTTGGCTGGATTGAGAAAAGAGTAACAAGCTATTCTCCACTCTCCAGTTCATCCATATCTTGTTCAAACTTTTTCTGAGCCCATTCGCCATAGCTCTTCAGACCAAGATTGCCGATAAAAACCCAAGGAAGGTAAATGACATAAGTAATTGCCCAAGCAGACAGGTATTTAACGTTCAAAGGATTGTGCTGATAAATTTCTATGTTGAATTGATAATTCTGCAACATCAAAAGAGCCGTAATCGCCAAGGTTAGGAAAAAACAACCCAAAATCGTAAAATGAAAACGACTATAGTAGGTCACTCCCAGATAACGGGCACGGTTGAAAAAGAAGAAAATTCCTACTATCAGAGTATAGACTAGAAAATTCGGATTAAAAAGAGAGGGAGCTAATACAGCCACCAAATAGCTTAGAAGCACAAGTCCAATAAAGAGTGAAAAAGACTCTGCCCCAGCTTTATTGATTAGTTGTTCTTCTCTTTCGTCAAGTAATTGATAATGAATGAATTTATTTACCATCTTCTTCCTCCCAAAATAGTTGGTCTAGGGTTTTCCCTAAACATCTGCAAATGGACTGGCAGAGCGAGAGACTGGGATTATATTTTCCCGCCTCTATCAAACCAATAGTCTGGCGTGTCACACCAACAGCCTCTGCCAGTTGACCTTGTGTTAAATCAAGCTCTACACGAGCTAATTTTAATTTTAAATTTTTAGCCACCTGCGTCCTCCTTATAGTTTTAATACTCATCTACTCTTAAAAAATCCTAAACTAACACAAGCTGTCAGCTATTTATTATAACCCCATGAATTTACACTCCAATATTATCTTCAGCCTAAAATCAGTATGTTGGATTGTTTGAAATAAACTTCCTAGTTTGCTATTTGATTTTTTGTTTAGTATTAGCTTTGGTAGGGTCTTTTAAACAAGTTTTGATTGCTTGTATTTCTTATTTAGTTGATTTCATATCACTATTATATAATGCTTTTGGAAATGAGTCTAGCATAAGACAAAAACGTGTACACAACAAGAGTAAGAGCATAGCAAGATGACTGATTTTTTTGCTGGATTTGCAGTCTGCAAAATAATACTAAATAAAACTAAAATGAATACTCCTTGCTTTTCTTGAGAGTGAAAAAGTACAATAAAATGATTATAGTGATTACCACAAGATACTGACTAATAGACATCGTATTTGAAGCCACAAATACAGGTAAGGAATAAAAAGGAAGAAGTTCAATTGCTTTGATAAACAAATCATTACTAGTATTCATCATCATCGTATTTAATATATTAGGGATAAAGAGTAGTAAAGCTACTAAAATACCAAATACTAAGCCACTTTTCAATTTGTATAAATAGAAAATGTAAGATAATAGAAAATAAAATAGGACTAACAAAATTGTATTGACTACAATGGCTACTATAAAATCTAATCCTAAATCACCTGGAACACCCAATTTACTTACGATGACTAGTAACACAATACCATTCAAAGCATAGATAATGGAAACTGAGATGGCATATAGAAAATTGGACAAGACGTAAAACATCCGATTTTTCTGTTGATTATAAAATAAACTGATCGTATTGTAGGAAAAATCCCTGCTAATAATTCGATTAGCATGTATAACAGCCATTAACATACCGAGCATAGCATAAAAGTTTGAAATATGCTTAATACCAAGCGATGTCTCTTGAGTCTTTAGAATAAAGAATGTAAGCAATATCGGCGGTATAAACGAGATAAGCAAACTGAGATATATTACGCCTGATGAATATAAATTTCTTATATTTTCCTTAAGAAAATTCAATTTATTTAATTTCATGATTATAACCTTCCTTTATTTTGAACGATTTAAGTAAATATCTTTAAGCGTCTCTTTTTTAGTTTCAAAATCAACTACTTTAATAGAGTTTTCGTTAAAAAATTTAAAAAGCTCACTACTTTGAATATTCCCAGACATAGTAATTCTCAGTCCCTCTTCCTGAACAATATCCCCAAATTCTTGTTTGGTAATGAAAATGTCTCTATCTGTAGCTGATGAAAAAGCTATCTCAAACAAGAAATTATGACTATCTTTTCCTACTTTTTGAAATGTCAAAAGCCCGCTCTCCAAGAAAAGAACCCTCTCACAAATTTCTTCAATGTCTTCTAATTTATGACTCGATATTAAAATTCCCACGTTTTCATTTAAAGCTAATTTTTTTAGAACCGCTAAAACTATTTGTGATGATTCAATATCTAAACCATTAGTCGGTTCATCTAAAATCAATATATCAGGTTTCGTAACGAGAGTTAGAAGCAAAGCTAATTTTTGTTTTGTACCCAAAGAATAGGTCTTTACTTTTTTATTAATAGACTGAGTCAAATCTAACTCTTGGATCAAACTTCTAAATCTTTCTTGATTGTAGTCAACACCATATAAGTTTGCCAGATATTTTAAATTCTCTAAACCTGTTTTAGATAAAAATAATTTTGGTTCTTCAATTAAATACCCAACATTATCACTACTTATAATATTCCCTGAAGTCGGTTGATTATTCTGAACAAGAATTTTCATCAATGTACTCTTACCAACTCCGTTTCTCCCTACTAGACCAACAATTTCACCCTTGTTAAGTGCAAAATTTATATCTTTGAGAATGATTGAATGACCATAATGCTTACTTACATTTATAACTTCCATTTTTTATTCCTCCATTAATATTCTTGGTTTTCTCTTTGATTCTCATTAATTTTAAAAAGTTGCGCATCTTTTTAACAACATTATATCATATATCTAACTTATTGCAATATATAAATGTCATTTTGTAAAATTTTATTAACAAAAAACTCTCTACCATAAAAAATAGAGAGTGTTAAGTTTAAATATAGGATTTCAAAATATCGACGACATCACTTCTTTGTTTAATTTGATAGGCTTTGATACCTAAGCTCCGACTTTATCACTTAAAAAATAAAAAAGGACAGCTAATCTCTTGCGCATCAAGGGATTTCGCCATTCTTTAATCTCGTTTAAGTGTTGTATATGGAGCTTTGCATAATTTTTTAAAACTAAACAACTACATTAAGCACGAACTGTGACGCTGGTTCCATCTTCCTTATAAAGATTGATGAGACCCTCTTTAAGAGCTCGAACCATGTCTCCAGCTTGAACAGGTTGTGGGACTTTAATAGTCAAGAGTTCCATTGGATTTGGAGCACGGTCGATTTTATTGCCTTTGGCATCGTGAAGATCCTCAATATAGGTTTCAATTTGAAGATACATGGACTTCGATTGAGGATTACAAAGAATTTTTATCTGTAAGATTAGAAGAATGCAAAAGAGTGCTAAAAAATAGTGGCAGTATTTTCGTTCATTGTGATAAAATTGCAAATCATCATATTAGATTAATTTTAGATAATATCTTTGGAGCAGATATGTTTCAAAGCGAAATTATATGGAACTATAAACGGTGGTCTAATTCAAAAAAGGGATTATTGAACAATCATCAAAACATTTACTTTTATTCAAAGTCAAAAGATTTTAAATTTAATACAATTTTTACAGAGTATTCTTCTACTACAAATATCGACCAAATACTAGTGGAACGAAAACGAGATGGAAACTCTAAAACTATATATAAAGTTGATAATAATGGTAACTATCTTCTAGCAAAAGAGAAAAATGGAGTTCCCCTTTCAGATGTTTGGAATATACCATTTCTTAATCCAAAAGCTAAAGAAAGAGTAAGTTATCCTACACAAAAACCTATTCTGTTATTAGAACAAATTATAAAGATTGCTACTGATAAAAATGATATAGTTTTAGACCCGTTCTGTGGAAGTAGAACTACTTTAGTAGCCTCCAAGATTTTGAATAGAAATTATATGGGGATTGATTTATCTGAGGAAGCTATCAATATAACTCAGCAACGTCTGGAAAATGTTATAAAAACAAGTTCAAATTTATTGAATAAAGGAATCGAAGCATATAGAACCAAAACTGAGGAAGAGGAAAACATTCTTAAATTATTACAGGCAAAAATTGTTCAAAGAAATAAAGGAATTGATGGTTTTTTACCTAAACATTTTCAAAAAAACCGATACCTATAAAAATTCAAAAAAATAATGAATGTCTGAATGAAAGTATCTCTTTATTACAGAATGCTATAAACTCCAAAAAACTTGATTTTGGAGTAGTTATAAAAACTCATTCAGATAATTTATTATTTGATTTTGATACGATTCCTGAAAATATAATAGTAGTTGACCATTTTGAACTTACAATCGAAAAATGGTTAAGTAAAAGTCAACAGTTACTATAGTTTGCAAATTATTTACAGAAAGAACAAAAATGCTCTGAAACATTGATTTCAAAGCCTTTTTATTGTAATTTTTCTTATTCCCACTCAACTGTTGCAGGTGGTTTACTTGTAATATCGTAGACGATACGGTTAACATGATCCACTTCGTTTACGATACGTACAGAGATTTTTTGAAGGACATCCCATGGAATTTTGGCAAAGTCAGCAGTCATACCATCGATAGAGGTGATAGCACGGATTGCAATTGTGTAGTCGTACGTACGACCGTCACCCATAACCCCAACTGAACGAACGCCTGTATTGACCGTGAAGTATTGCCAGATATCACGGTCAAGACCTGCTTTAGCAATTTCTTCACGAAGAATAGCGTCCGACTCACGAACAGTTTCAAGTTTCTCTTCAGTGATTTCACCCATGACACGGATCGCAAGTCCTGGTCCTGGGAATGGTTGGCGCCATACGATATGGTCTGGCATACCAAGCTCTGTACCAAGGGCACGAACTTCGTCCTTGTAAAGAGTATTCAATGGTTCGATCAATTCAAACTGCATGTCTTCTGGAAGACCACCCACGTTGTGGTGTGACTTGATAGTTTGAGCTGTATCCGTACCAGACTCGATAACGTCTGTATAAAGAGTTCCTTGAGCAAGGAATTTCACATCTTTGAGCTTGCTTGCTTCGTCATCAAAGACATAGACAAACTCGTTACCGATGATTTTACGCTTTTGTTCAGGGTCAGAAACTCCTGCAAGTTTATCAAGGAAACGTTTAGCTGCGTCTGCTTTGACGATATTCAAACCAAACTTACCACCAAGCATGTCCATAACTTGGTCCGCTTCTCCTTTACGAAGAAGACCGTGATCCACGAAGATACAGATCAATTGATCGCCAATCGCTTTTTGGAGAAGAACTCCAACAACTGAAGAGTCAACCCCACCTGAAAGGCCAAGAAGGACACGTTTATCACCGACGGTTTCACGGATTTTTTGGATCTGCATATCGATGAAGTTATCCATTGACCAGTCGCCTTTAGCCTTACAGATGTTAAGGGCAAAGTTACGAAGGATATCATTTCCGTATACAGAATGACGAACTTCTGGGTGGAACTGGATACCGTAAATGTGTTTATCTGGGTTTTCGATGGCTGCGTATGGGCAGTCAGCTGATGTACCTGTACGAACAAAGGCAGCAGGAATCTCGGTAACTGCATCACCATGGCTCATCAATACAGTCTGTTCATCAGGTGTTGATTCAAAAAGAGATGATGGTGTGTGTGTTAGGGTTGATTGACCGTATTCACGATTTCCAGCATCACCTGCAGGAACAACTTTTCCTCCAAGTTTATGGGTCAATAACTGCATACCATAACAAATTCCCAAAATTGGAATTCCAAGTTCGAAGATTTCTGGGTCAATATCAAATGAACCATCTTCGTATACAGAGTTTGGACCACCTGATAGGATAATTCCTACAGGATTGATTTCACGAACTTCAGCAGCTGAAATTTTATGGCTTTTTAGTTCCGAAAAAACACCAATCTCACGGATACGGCGTGAAATCAGCTGGTTGTATTGGCTACCATAGTCCAATACGATGATTTTTTCTACATCTTGCAAATCAGTTGAAATGTTGCTCATCTTTTTCCTTTCTCAAAAGAAATATCTTTTCCAATATTCTATCACAAATAAGGGCGAATTACCAACTAATACTCAATGAAAATCAAAGAGCAAACTAGGAAGCTAGCCGTAGGTTGCTCAAAGCACTGCTTTGAGGTTGCAGATAGAGCTGACGTGGTTTGAAGAGATTTTCGAAGAGTATAAACAAGGCGAAGTTTGACTTTTTCTAGTTTATTGGGGTACAATAGAGAAAAGATAGAAATGAAGTGAAAAATATGCTACCTGCTTATATGAAAATCCACGATCAGATTAAAAAGGATATTGACGAGCACCGTTGGGCTATTGGTGAGAGGCTTCCCAGTGAAAGAGATTTAGCAGAGCAGTTTTCGGTCAGCCGCATGACCCTCCGCCAAGCCGTATCTCTATTGGTTGAAGAAGGTGTTTTAGAGCGCAGAGTTGGAAGTGGCACCTTTGTGTCCAGTACTCGGGTACAAGAAAAGATGCGAGGGACAACCAGTTTTACTGAAATTGTTAAGTCCCAAGGTAAAGTACCCTCTAGCCAGCTCATTTCCTACAGAAAAACCATTCCCAATGAGCAGGAAGTTGCCAAGCTAGGAATTTCTCCTACCGAAAATATTATCCGAATGGAGCGGGTCCGCTATGCCGACAAAGTTCCTCTGGTTTATGAAGTTGCTTCTATTCCTGAAAAATTCATTAAGGACTTTAAAAAAGAAGAAATCACTAGTCATTTCTTCCAAACACTGCAAAAACATGGCTACCGTATTGGTAAATCACATCAGACCATCTATGCTCGCCTTGCTAAGGAAAAAATCGCCCACTATTTAGAAGTTGAAAAAGGACATGCTATTCTTGGTCTGACTCAGGTTTCCTACCTAGAAGATGGTACTGCTTTTGAATACGTAAAAAGTCAATATGTAGGCGAACGTTTTGAATTTTATCTTGAAAACAATTAATACTCTTCGAAAATCTCTTCAAACCGCGTCAACGTCGCCTTGCCGTACTCAAGTACAGTCTGCGGCTAGTTTCCTAGTTTGCTCTTTGATTTTTATTGAGTATAAAATACTACGCAAAAACTCTCTGTCACGGACGACAAAGAGTCTTTTTATTTTTCTAAGACTAAATCTTTCAAAGAAATCAGGGTTACAGCAAACAATATCATTGCCATACCAAGAAAATCAATGGGATAAAATTGTTCATTCATGATTAGGAAAGCAAAGAAAACAGCCGAAATTGGCTCAATTGAAGCCAACAAACTTGACTTGACCGGCCCAATCAGACTGGCTCCTTTTAGAAAGGCTGTATAGGCAAAGACAGTCCCGATAAGGATAATGCCCGCAAAAGCGAGGAGAAAATCAAGACTTGTTGGGATAGTAGTCTGTAGAACTCCTGTAAAAGGAAGGGCAACCAAACCTGCTATAACCATTCCCACACCAATGACCAAACTGCTCCCCCACTTCTTAATCAAGGCTATGGGTAAAATGATATAAAGTGCGTAAGTCAGAGCAGAAAAGAGACCCCAAAACAGGTCTGCAGGTGTCATGGATAACTGGTCCACCTGCCCATGAGTGGCGATCAGGAAGGTCCCTCCGATGGCTAATATGATAGAACCTATCTCTCCCAGTGTCGGTACCACCTTATCCTTGATACAGCTATAAATCAAAATTCCGACAGGACAAACATACTGAAGTACTGTCGCGGTACCTGCATTGGTCTCCTGAATAGCAGTTAGATAGGCGAATTGGTTGAGGAATAGACCAATTAGAGCAAAAATAAGAAGAGACAGCAAACTCTTCTTATCCGTTAAAAAGGCCAGCATTTTATCCTTTGCAGTGGCATAAGCCAAGAGCATGAGAATTCCACCAGCGATTAAAAGGCGCAAGTTGGTCAAGACCAGAGCTGAAATTCCGTGTGCCATCAGGTATTGGCCACTCGTTCCTGACAAGCCCCAAGCTATCCCTGCCACAACTGTTAGTAAAGTCCCTTTTAAACTATTTGACATGTCTCTCCTTACTCTTCTTTGCGAATCAAGTTCATCACTTGATTGCGGTCTACAATCCATTGAGCCCTCTCATCCTTTTCATAGGTACGATTCGATAGGAAAATGGCCGCTTCTTGCTTCTGACGATTCCACATGATAAAGGTACCTGTATAGCCCGTATGGTCTAGCCAATCTCCTGCCAAATTCCATGCCAAAGAACGTTCCTTGTCATCCAAAGGTGAAAAATTTTGACTCAAATCTCTTGCAAAATCATCTGCTAAATAGTGTTCTAAAAAGATTTGTAAATCCTTTACAGTCGAAAACAAACCAGCACTACCTGCATGTCTGCCCAAGAGGCGAGCCTTGGGATCATGTACCAGACCTGCCTCGACACCTCTAACTGTTGGAACAGCAAGCTCAACAGGCCCAAACTGGGTTTCCGTCATTCCCCAAGGTTTCAAAACTTGCTCCTGTAAAATCACATCCAAGTCTTGATTAAAGATTCTTTCCAAAATAAAACCCAAAAGCAAAAAATGGACATCTGAATAAAGAAAGGCTGGCTGACTTCGTCTCTTGAGATGAAACATCGCTTTCTTTAATTCAGGGGCTGTTAAAAGATCACGATTGGGAATAAAAGGATCAAGATCTGTTGCGTGAGTCAAGAGCTGGCGAATAGTGATGTCTGGATAATCACTCTCAGCTAAAAAATCTGTTACCGGTCTGTCAATATCTAATTGACCTTTTTCCCACAAGAAGGTAAAAACGGTGCCAACGCCAACAACCTTGCTGACACTAGCTAGGTCATAAACTAGTCCTGCCTCAGTCTGCAAGCCATGCTCTGGGTGACTCTGGCCAATATAGAACTCCGTCCATTGATTGTCCTTAAAATACGCAAAAGAGGCTCCGGGATAAATCCCTGCCTCGATTTGTTCTTCTATTTTTTTAATAATCTGGGTCCACTTCATACTTCTTCAAACCACAATTCAACATTATTTCTATCTTTTCCAAGGAAGAATTTTTCAGACTTAGGAATAAAATATTCGGTAGACTCAAATTTCTGGCGTAGACTTGCTATATCTAGTTCATTGACCAAGAACTTGAGCATAGATAAGTCCCAAGTAACCGTATTGTCCACAGTCAAATCCTGCCCCTGAGTTGGTATAAAACCAAGTGACGCCCCAATTTCAGATACTTCCAAGAAACTTTCGACATCCGTTGGGAGATGTAATTCCATAGAAATCTCAAATTTACTTAAAGAGATTGATTCCAAATCTGTTTGAAATTCAGGCTTTTCTCCTACTTCTACTAGACTTGCTCTATCATCTTCCGCATGAATCAAAATCAAATCATTTTCTGGTGAAAAAATTTCAAAAGCGTAGCCATTTTGACCTTTATATAATCGATGAATCGAATTCGTTTTAGATAAGAGTCCTTCAATTTCCAAGGGATTTTCCACCTTGACAATCAATCTAGCTAGTTTTTTTCTTCCCTCTACCTTACGAGTACGCATACTTGGAGCTTCTTCTAAAACCAGCTTTTCTAGACCTGTTTGATCACCTAGTGACAGAAAGGCTGACTCTTCTAACAAGGCCTTCATACCAAGGGTTTCAATATAAAATGTTTCATTTAATTTTCTATTATTAACTTTTAAAGTAGGAATAATCCGTACAATCTGATTTACATTCATAAATTCCTCCGTCACTTTTTATTTTAAAGGATTTTAGAATTTTTTACAAGATATTATGCTCAAATTTAACATTATTTAGCTATTTAGTAAAGATAGTCTTTCAAGGCTTTTGACAAAGCCTGATAACCAGCAATACTGAGGTGCAGTCCATCAGTTGTATATTCTTTTTTTAGTTGGCCCGCCTGGTCTGTCAAACTGTCAAAAACTGACAAAAATTCCACCTGCATATAGGCAGAAGCAAGCTCTTGATAGGCGTGATTCCTGTTCTGAATTTTTTCATTCGTGCGGATATAGACTGTCTGCTTATACTCCTCGCCTTCATTAACTGGCAAAATGGAAAGTAATTTTATCTCAGTCAGTGGATAATCGCGAGCAATGGATTGATGATAGCTTCGAGATTATTGAGAGCCTCATTCACAGGCACATCTTTTCCAATATCGTTCGTCCCAATTAAAAGGACAATTTTATCTACCTCCCCACCGTACAGATGCGCATCCAGATTCTCTAATAACAGTCCTGTCTGATAGCCACAAATTCCTCGATTGACAATTGTCTTTGAAGTCCCAAACAACTCCTGCAGAGGATAATATTCGACAATGGAATCCCCAATAAAAAGAATATCTGGCTCTACAACTGAAACCTGATTTAGGTGACGATACTTGGTTTGGATTTTTTCTTGTTCCTTTAGTAACCAATTTTCTAATAACTGTACTGCTACTTCATTCTCCTTTTTCTAACCAGTTTTCCAATACTTGGTAAACTCCTCCTTGGCTATTGGCTGGCGCTAGAGCCGTCGCCACAGCTTTGGCTTTGTCATCAGCATTTTCCATCGCATAGGCAATTCCAGCCATTTCAAGCATTTCAACATCATTTTCACTATCGCCAAAAGCCATGATTTGTTGGGGGTTCAAGTCCCAACGCTTGAGTAATTCTTCCAAGCCCCATGCTTTATGAATTCCAGCTTGGAGGATATCAATGCAACCATAGCCACTCGATACAGCCCGAACACGGCCATCAAAGAGGTCATTGATTTCTTCCAATACCGAATTCAAACGTTCCTCACCAACAACCATACTCATCTTGAGCACACCACCAAAGAGGTCAGAGGTTAATTCATCCACAAAATTCATTCGTTGGTAGAATTCTTCAATCATTTCTGGAGTCATAAAACTTTCAAGGTCTGTAAAAATGGTACCTTCCTTGACGAAACCATCCTTCATCCCTGTTACAACAAATTGATCCTGACACGCTCGACCCTCGAAATGAGCCAAAGCCTTATCGACAATGGCATCATCCCAAGTCTGAGCCTGAATCAATTCATTGTTTTCAAAAATATGAGCACCATTGGCAACAACCAGAACCACTCGATCCACCAAGTGCTCCAGTAGTTGCCTCATGCGGTGAATTTCATTCCCTGTCGCGATGACAAAACGAATCCCCCTTTGATCCAACTGATCCACAATCTTTTCCAAGCGTGGGAGATCAAGCTGGCCTCTAGCATCCAGCAAGGTCCCATCCATATCTGTCGCAATTACCTTAATCGTCATTTACTTTCCTCTTGATTAGACTTCCTGCAAAACTAGAATCCTAGTTCATGATTGATAATACCAGCAATCAAATTCATTCGTAATCCGAAGTGTTTACGATGATTTCGATAGGTTGTTGAAGATATTTTAAACGTTTTTATAGTGAAATGAAATAAGAACAGGACAAATCGATCAAGACAGTCAAATCGATTTCTAACAATGTTTTAGAAGTAGAGGTGTACTATTCTAGTTTCAATCTACTATACTTTGTCAAAAATATTCTCAACCTTGATTCTCTCCTTAGATAGCGCATGGTTACAGGCTTTCTCTTCAGCTGTTAGCGGCTTGAGTTTGCTGGATTTCCTCGGAGTTTGCGCTTGAGGATATAGCTTCATGAGCCCTTGATAACCACTGTCAGACAAGATTTTACCAGCTTGTCCGATATTTCTGCGACTCATTTTGAACAACTTCATATCATGACAATAGTTCACAGTGATCTCCAAAGAAACAATTCTCCCTTGGCTTGTGACAATCGCCTGAGCCTTCATAGCGTGGCATTTCTTTTTACCAGAATCATTCGCTAATTGTTTTTTTAGGACGATTGATTTTTACTTCCGTCGCATCAATCATTACCGTGTCCTCAGAACTGAGAGGAGTTCTTGAAATCGCAACACCACCTTTGAACAAGAGTTACTTCAACCCATTGGCTCCAACGGATTAAGTTGCTTTCGTGGATACCAAGATCAGCCGCAATTTCTTCATAAGTTCGATATTCTCGCACATATTGAAGTCGCCATAAGAAGGTATTCTAGGCTTAGTTTAGGTTTTCGTCCCCCTTTTGCGTGTTTACCTTGATAATCTCTTTTTAATACAGCTAACATCTCTTCAAAAGTCGTGCACTGAACACCAACCAGGAGCTTAAATCGTGCATCAGTTAGTTGTTCACTTGCTTCATAATCCATAGAACTATTATACCATATATTGTTTCGCAGGAAGTCTAATAATGTTCGAAATTGAAGCAGGTTAAAGAGACAACTAAAGGCTTGTCGCATAAAAGACTGCATGGTAGCCAAATTGTCCTGCTACTGCAGAACCTGCCATAGGACCAACGACACCTCCCAGATAAAAGAATACCTGATTAAAGGCAAAGACCCTCGAAATACCAGCTTTGGGTGTCATCTTACTGAGAAGGGCATTGACCCCAGGTATCAGCGCACCGGTTCCCAAGCCAAAGAGGAATCGATAGAGTCCTAGTTGAAGGGGACTAGAGGAATTGGCACAGAGAAGATAGATGATGACTGAATAAAACTGGGCGACAACCAAGAGACGATGATTGCCCACCTTGTCACCTAGCTTGCCCATAACTCCTGCACTCATCATGCTGGAAAAGCCCATACTGGATACAATCAAACCAGATACAAAAAGAAGATTCTCTGTCTGCCCTAAGTCGCGTACATACAGAGCTAAGATAGGACCGATTGATTGGGCTGAAAATTGGATAACAAAACTGGTCAGAAAAAGGTTGACCAAGAGATAGGGATATTTAACTGATGTAAATAATTCCTTTGTTGGGATGGCCTTTTCCTTGGCTACTGGTTGAAAATCTTCCTTGATAAAGCAAATAGTTAAAATAGCGGCTAAAAACAGAAAACTACCAACCAGTAGGAAAACTGTACGAATGCCAAATAATTCTGCGATAAAGCCACCAATAAAGGGACCAGTTAGAGTACCTGCAACTACACCTGTAGACAAAGTACCTAAGGCAGAGCCTGATTTCTCCTTGGGAACCTGACTGGCTATCAAGGCCGTTGAATTGGGAACAAAACCCGCAAATACACCATTCAGTAAACGAAGAAAGATTAGCCAATAAATATTTGGCACAAAGGTCAAGCCTCCCATAGTGATAGTCATGGCCAGACCAGCACGAATCATCATGGGTTTTCGACCGTATTTATCAGCAAGGATTCCCCAGATAGGAGAAAAGAGCGCCGCGGAAATGGCAGAGACAGAAATAGCTAAACCTGCATAAAAAGCAGCTTGCTCACTCCCAACACCTAGATTTTCCACAAAGATGGGCATAAAAGGCACAACCAAAGAAATACTGGCTCCTGTCAGAAAATTACCAAACCAGGCAATGCGCAGATTATCTTTTCAGTTAATCTCTGTCATCTTGCTTACCTCCCTCAAGCAGGATACGTACCTGAGTGAGAAGCTGGTCTTGATTTCCATTGTTGTTTAAAACATGGCTGGCCAAATCTTTCTTTTTCTCTAAAGGCCACTGGGCTGCCAGACGAGATTCAGCTTCATCTTTGGACAACTGGTCCCTTTTCATTAAGCGTTCTACTTGAGCATCTCGGTCCACATAGACCAACCATATCTCATCAAACCAAGCGCTGTAGTCCTGCTCAAAAAGTAGGGGAATATCCATGAAGAAAATCTCTTCTGTCTGAACCAATTGGTCTCTCAAAGTAGCCAACTCTTCACGGATAATCTCTCCTTGGATTTGCTTAGACCATTCTCGTTCTTCAGGATTTGAAAAGATAAGACTAGCTAGGAGAAGGCGATTAAGTTCTCCGTTTTCAAGGATGATTTCTTGCCCAAAGTGCTGGACTAGAGCCTCAAACAGACGACCACCAGGTTTCTGTAGTTGGTGGACGACTGCGTCGGCATCCACTACTTGAAAACCTTGCTTTCTTAGAAAATTTGTCACAGTTGACTTACCAGAGGCAATTCCCCCAGTGATTCCGATGATTTTTCTCATCAGTCCCTCCTTTGACAGTTTGGACAAAAGTGGGTGCCTCGTCCGCCTAGTTGAATTTTCTCAATGATGGTACCACAGCGTACACATTCTTGACCAGTCTTATCATAGACCTGATGAAAATCCTGCATGCTTCCATCTTCTCCAAAGGCATTGGTATAGGTCCGAATGGTGGATCCACCTTTTTCAACAGCCTGTCCCAATACAGCAATGGTCTGGTCATGAATAGCTGTCGCTTCTGCTGCTGTCAAAGTCTGGGAAGGTCTAGCCGGATGAACCTGAGCTCGCCAGAGAACCTCATCCACATAGATATTCCCAAGGCCAGCTACCAAGGTCTGGTCTAAAAGATGGGATTTGATAGGCTTTTTAGACTTGGATAGGGCAGCTTGAAAGACCTGCACATCAAAGTCTTGTTCGCTTGGTTCAGGACCTAATTTTTTAGAAATAAAGTAGGCTTCCAAAAGGTCAGGCTCCAAGAGTTCCATAGTACCAAACTTGCGAACATCCTCATAAACAAGCGTGCCACCGTCCTCAAACTGAAAGAAAACATGGGCATGCTTGCGTTCGGGAACCTGATACGGATAATAAAAATACTTGCCTTCCATGCGCAAATGGGAAATCAAGACCTTGTCTGTCAGGTAAAAAAGCAAATATTTGCCCCGACGTTCCATTGACTCAATAATCTGACCAGGCACTTCCTTTTGAAACTCGTCCAAATCTGTCTTAATCATCTTGGTATAGCGAATTTCTATACTCGAAATCTTCTTTCCTATAATCAATTTTTCTAAGCCACGACGAACGGTTTCAACCTCAGGTAATTCAGGCATAAGTCCTCCTTCTGTAAAAACAAGAAGCAGGCATGAGCCCACCTCTACTTAGTATTCTTTTTCATTATAGCCAAAGTCAGCCAAATCTAGCTTTTTATCGCGCCAGTTTTTCTTGACCTTGACCCAGGTTTCTAGGAAGACCTTGTCTCCTAGCATAAGTTCGATATCACGACGGGCCATACTACCGATTTTCTTAAGCATAGCGCCACCTTTACCGATGATAATCCCTTTTTGGCTATCGCGCTCGACCATGATGGTTGCACGGATGTGAACCTTGTCTGTCTCTTCATCTCGTTTCATAGAATCCACTACTACTGCGACAGAGTGCGGAATCTCTTCACGAGTTAGGTGCAAGACTTTCTCGCGAACCATTTCTGAAACCAAGAAGCGCTCTGGATGGTCTGTGATTTGATCAGACGGGAAATATTGGAAACCTTCATCCAGATTTTCACTCAAAATATCCACTAGACGAGACACATTATTTCCCTGAAGGGCTGAGATTGGAACAATTTCCTTAAAGTCTATTTGATTACGGAAGTCATCAATCTGAGACAAGAGCTGGTCTGGATGGACCTTATCGATTTTATTCACCACCAAAATCACAGGAACCTTGGTAGCCTTGAGACGCTCGATAATCATATCGTCCCCCTTACCACGCGCTTCATCAGCAGGCACCATGAAAAGAACGGTGTCCACTTCGCGAAGGGTGCTGTAGGCAGACTCAACCATGAAATCTCCGAGAGCTGTTTTAGGCTTGTGAATCCCTGGTGTGTCGATAAAGACAATTTGCTCTTTATCAGTCGTGTAAATTCCCATGATTTTATTGCGCGTTGTCTGCGCCTTGTCACTCATGATGGCAATCTTTTGCCCCATAACGTGATTTAAAAAGGTTGACTTCCCAACATTGGGACGTCCTAAAATGGCTACAAAGCCTGATTTAAAAGTCATAATTTCCTCTTACTGTTTAAAATAATAAATCCCAGATTCGTGGGAGAAAAATCAATGCGCCTGTTAAGGCTGCGAAAAGAGAAACCACTAATACCGCGCCAGCCGCCATATCCTTGGCATTTTTAGCCAGCATGGAAAAGTGATAGTGACTGGCCAAATCCACCACATTTTCAATAGCAGAGTTGATAATCTCAAAGGCTACTACCAAGAAAATGCTCAATAGGAGAAAGAGCCATTCGATTCGTGACACCTGAAAAACAAAACCTGCAAGGATGACCACTAGAGCCGTCACTGCGTGTTTTCGCATATTGCATTCTTCCTTGATAGCAGTAAAAATACCTGTCAAAGCAAATTCTAAACTGGATATCAAGTCACGATTTTTCCATTTTCGTTTATTGTCTTGTGAGTCCATAGGCTGTCAAAATTTCTTCTTGTAAACCGAACATCTCCGCTTCTTCTTCCGGAGTGTAGTGATCATAGCCGTTAATATGTAAAAAGCCGTGTACTGCCAAGAAGCCCATCTCACGCTCAAAGCTGTGACCATATTCTTCGGCCTGCTCATGAGCCTTATCGATAGAGATGAACAATTCCCCAATATAGGCATCAAACTCAGACATCATCTCTGCCAATTCTGGATTTTCAAGCAAATCCTCTTCGTCAAAGGCAATTTCCAATTCTGGTTTATACTCAAGGCTGATGACATCTGTCGGACGGTCGGTGTCACGGTACTCCAGATTAAGTTCATGACTACGCTCATTGGTCACAAAAGTGACTGCCATCTCCTTGTCTTCTTTTCCTAATTTTTGGGCTGCAAATTCCAAAATTTCTTGGGTTTGTTGCAACATTTCTTTTGAAACTTGACCAGTTTCATCTACCATTTCAATATACATGTGCTTCTCGTTTCTCTTTACTTGGCTTTATTATACCACATTTCCATGATTTTATTCTACCTTTTTGATATAATACTATGGAATACAATCACAAGGAGAGAACGATGTCATTTGACGGATTTTTTTTACACCACATAGTTGAGGAATTGCGAAGCGAATTAGTGAATGGTCGCATCCAGAAAATCAATCAGCCTTTTGAACAAGAGTTGGTCTTGCAAATCCGCAGCAATCGCCAAAGCCATCGCCTGCTCCTTTCTGCCCATCCAGTTTTTGGACGCATTCAGCTGACCCAAACGACTTTTGAAAATCCAGCCCAACCTTCTACCTTTATCATGATTTTGAGAAAGTATTTGCAGGGGGCCCTGATTGAGTCGATTGAGCAAGTGGAAAATGACCGTATTGTGGAAATGACAGTTTCCAATAAAAACGAGATTGGAGACCATATCCAGGCTACCTTGATTATCGAAATTATGGGGAAACACAGTAATATTCTACTGGTCGATAAAAGCAGTCATAAAATCCTCGAAGTTATCAAACACGTTGGCTTTTCACAAAATAGCTACCGTACCTTGCTTCCTGGGTCGACCTACATCGCTCCGCCAAGTACGGAATCTCTCAATCCTTTTACAATCAAGGACGAGAAACTCTTTGAAATCCTGCAAACACAGGAAACGACAGCTAAAAATCTTCAAAGCTTCTTTCAAGGTCTGGGACGCGATACGGCAAATGAATTGGAAAGCATACTGGTTAGTGAAAAACTTTCCACTTTCCGAAACTTTTTCCATCAAGAAACCAAACCATGCTTGACTGAGACTTCTTTCAGTCCAGTTCCTTTTGAAAATCAAGTGGGAGAGCCTTTTTCCAGTCTTTCTGATTTGTTGGACACCTACTATAAGGACAAGGCTGAGCGAGACCGTGTCAAACAACAAGCCAGTGAACTCATTCGCCGTGTTGAAAACGAACTGCAGAAAAATCGACATAAGCTGAAAAAACAGGAAAAAGAGTTACTGGCGACAGACAATGCTGAAGAATTTCGCCAAAAAGGAGAATTGCTGACAACCTTCCTCCACCAAGTGCCTAACGACCAAGACCAGGTTATCCTAGACAACTACTACACTAATCAACCTATCACCATTGCGCTTGATAAGGCCTTGACTCCCAACCAGAATGCCCAACGCTATTTTAAACGGTACCAGAAACTCAAAGAAGCTGTCAAATACTTGACTGATCTGATTGAGGAAACCAAGGCAACCATTCTCTATCTGGAAAGTGTCGAAACTGTCCTCAACCAAGCTGGACTGGAAGAAATCGCTGAAATCCGTGAAGAATTGATTCAAACCGGCTTTATCCGTAGAAGACAGAGAGAAAAAATCCAGAAACGTAAAAAACCAGAACAATATCTAGCAAGCGATGGCAAAACCATCATCTATGTTGGCCGCAATAACCTGCAAAATGAGGAACTAACCTTTAAAATGGCCCGCAAGGAGGAACTTTGGTTCCATGCCAAGGACATTCCTGGAAGCCATGTTGTCATCTCAGGCAATCTTGACCCATCTGATGAAGTCAAGACAGACGCAGCAGAACTTGCAGCCTACTTCTCTCAAGGTCGCCTGTCAAATCTGGTCCAGGTAGATATGATTGAAGTCAAGAAACTCAATAAACCAACTGGCGGAAAACCCGGCTTTGTCACTTACACAGGACAAAAGACCCTCCGTGTCACACCAGATCCAGAAAAAATCGCATCCATGAAAAAATCCTGATTTTATTTGAAATCAGGATTTTTAACTTATACTCAAATCATATCCAATTATAGGACTAATCTTTGCCACCTAATTTCTCATTGATTTTCATCATCACACTAGCAATTTTTTCGCCCCAATAAGGGTCTGAGGCATATTCCACATTCATACCAGATGCCTTGTTTCCAAGGAAAGTTCTGCCCCTATCGATATAATTTTCCTTAATCCACTTGGTTGCTCCTAAAATACCTTTATCCACATCGTCAAATGTCTTGGCAGAAAGGTAAGGGGTCGTATCATAGGCTGTAATTCCAAAGAAATTATTCTTATCTTTGGCAATCTTACTTCGTCCCCAATCACTTTCTAAAGCACTATGGGCAAGGAGATAGAGGGCATTGATATGGTAATGTTCTTCGGCTTCCTTAAAGGTAGCTCCCTTATTTTCCAAGAGGCTATTGTTAATGTTTAGCAAACTAAATACCTTATCCAAATCCTCAGCACTATAGTTTGTAGCCTCTGTCAAGTCTTTGAAAAGGAAAGGATTTTCAAGCTTAAAACCATCAAAATGCAGGCCATCTGCCGAATAATATTTCTTGCCTACTTCCATATCAGAAAGATGAGAAGCTACTGGGATACTAGCATTCTGAGCCACATAGTGATAAAAACGGTGGCCATCACTCTCATAATAAGGGATAAAGTCCTTACTAGCATCTAGCGCTTGTAAATCTTCTGTTTTCATATAGCCTGACAAACCAGAAATAGTAATAGCCAGGCGCTTGTCATCACTTTTTCTATCCTTATCTAGCCAAACAACACTAGCTTGCGATATATAGGAGAGCTTTTCACCATCTGCATTATAGATATTTGCTGTGACTGGTACTACTTGATAATAAGCAGCATTTTCATTTGTAGCTTTTTCTCCACGCCATTTACCATCGCTTCCAAGCTGATAACCATCTACTGTCTCATTTTTCGCCATGTAGCCACCGGATTTGAAGTAGTACCAGGCTTGACTTTTAGAATCGTAGACCCATTCTTTTTTAGCCATTTTGCCATCAGACTTGAGGTAAAACCATGACTCCTTATCCCAAATCCATTC
>NZ_VMMK01000025.1:0-20123 GCF_013277255.1 Streptococcus sp. 2154 | reverse complement strand
TCAGCTATTTTCCCATCAGACTTGAGGTAAAACCAAGATTTCTTATCCCAAATCCATTCATTTGCTGCCATATAGCCACCAGATTTGAAATAATAATAGTGACCATTTTCGAAAATCCATTCTTTGTCAGCATGATTTCCATTTTCTTTGATGTAAAACCAAGATTGGTATTGTTTGTCAAAAAGCCAACCTTGCTGCACTTTGGCACCACTGGCATTCACATAAGCCTGCTCAATCCACTGACTTGTTAGCAAATAACCACCAGATTTGAAATAATAGTCCTTGCCCTTAATTTGAAGCCATTCTTTCTCTGCGTGTTGTCCATCTGATTTGATATAAAACCAAGCATCGTATTGAGAATCAAATACCCAGTCTTCTATTACTTTGGCACCTGTTGCACCGACATAGGAAGCTCCTAGCCAAGCATTTCTTTTCATCTTTCCATTTTGGTCAAGATAATAGAAGGCTCCCTTGTCTTCTATCCATTCTGATTTGGCCATATAGCCACCAGATTTGAGGTAAAAATAGTCGTCACCTTGCTTTAGCCATTCATTTTCAACATAGTTGGCATCTTCTTTTATATAGAACCAAGATTGATAGTGAGCATCAAAAATCCACTCATTCGCTGCTTGACTGCCGTCTGCTTTCAGGTATTGTTTTCCTTGCCAAGTACCATCACTAGCCATTGCACCCTCTGGACTAGCTAAGAAAAATAGCAGAGCTAAAAAAATAAATCTTACTTTTTTCATTAACCTTCTTCCTCTGTTCTTATTTATTTTATTGTACCAAAATTCTCCTAAATTCATATTACAAACTAATAAAAAATCAAGAACAGATTGATTGCAGTTTACCTCAGAGACTCTTTTACTTCCTTGCGAAGATTTTCTAGACTGCTGATACTATATTTATCCATAACCTTTGGTAAATTTTCGATGATGTCAGGACAGGCGTAAGGATTGGTAAAGTTGGCTGTTCCAACTCCAATAGCAGATGCCCCAGCCAGATACATTTCTAGGGCAGCTTCAGCCGAATCCACTCCCCCCATTCCAATGATGAGAAGGTCTGTTGTTTGGGCGACTTGGCGGATGAGTTTGAGGGCTACTGGAAAGACTGCTGGACCTGACATTCCACCTGTTCCATTGGCCAAGATTGGTTTTCTGGTTTTGAGGTCAAAGCGCATTCCAACCAGAGTATTGATCATGGTCAAGCCACTTGCTCCCGCATCTTCTGCAGCTTTTGCGACAGTAACGATATCGGTCACACTCGGGGTTAATTTGACATAAACTGGCACTTCTGAGGCTTCCACAGCTGCTTTCACCACATCATAAGCCAAATCTGGATCTTGACCAATCAAAAGTCCATGATTACAGTGGTCAACATTGGGACAAGAAATATTGAGCTCGATAGCTTTTACATTAGTTGCCTTGGAAATCCCATGAGAAACAGCTGCATACTCTTGTTTTGAAAAACCAGCTACATTGGCAATAATAGGAAGATTTGGATATTCTCTTTCCAGCCAAGGTAGCTTTTCAGCCAAAACAACCTCTAAACCAGGATTTTGCAAGCCGATTGCATTGAGCATACCAGCAGGCGTCTCTGCCACTCTTGGAGTTGGATTGCCAAAGCGTGGTTCAAGGGTTGTCGCCTTGATCATAATAGAACCTAAAAGGTCTAAATCATAGTACTTGGCATACTCTTGTCCAAAGCCAAAACAGCCTGATGCTGGAATAATCGGATTTTTCAAATCCAAACCAGGTAGAGACACTTGTAATCGATTTCTAGTCATGATTTTCTCCTTATAATACAACTGTTCCTGTGCGGAAAACAGGGCCATCTTCACAGACACGTTGGCTGACCGTCTCGCTTTCTGGTACTTTTAGAACACAGGCATAGCAAGCTCCCATCCCACAAGCCATACGAGATTCCAGAGATAAATAGGCTCTTGGGTGATCATCAAAGGTTTGATTGATATACTTCATCATTCCTGGAGCCCCACACGAGTAAACAGCATCAAACTGACTATCTAAATCATTGATAACAACGGAAACATTTCCCTTGATGCCATAAGAACCATCATCTGTCGTTACAAAGACCTGACCATACTGAGCCAATTCCGTTTTCAAAATAACAGCATCCTTATTAGCAAAACCGAGGACTGTCACTACTTTCACTCCACGTTCATGCAATTCCTTGGCCACCTCAAGCAAGGGTGGAACACCAATCCCACCACCAACAAGGAGAACCTGATTCTGCTCATCAAGGTCAGACAAGTCAAAACCATTTCCCTGAGGCCCCATCACATCAAGAGTGTCTCCCTGACTTAAGGTTGAAAAAATTGCAGTCCCAGCTCCCTCAATCCGGTAAATGAGATGACACTGCTTCTTAACCTTATCGATAGACGAAATTGAAATAGGACGACGCAAAAGATGGGCATCATCAGGCACACGCAGATGTAGAAATTGTCCTGCTCGCATGACTTCAACCATTTCTCCTTCTAAGACTAGTTCAAAGATTGCTGGCGCGATTTCCTCCTGTGCAACCACCTTCATGGTTTCCAAACGAATGGCACCCAAACGTTTCTTACATGTGGGATTCATGACTTTTCCTCCTTAAATTTTAAGGGGACCAGACAAAGAAAAGACCTTGCTAGTGCAAGGCCTCAGTTAAAATTGTACAACAGAAGAGAGCAAACTCAAAAGTCTCCTCTAGAAAATTGTACTATTCTTTTATCTGACACCTTGTGAGTCTCTCTGGACTCCCCTTAAAGGTTAAATTTTTATTAGTATACTCTTTCAGCTAAAAAAAGTCAAGTAGAAAAGGAACATTCTACTTGACCTCATGAGATTATTTTTCACGAATGACTTCGACCTTGTAGCCATCAGGGTCTTTGACAAAGTAATAGTTTGGTGTAGTTCCTGGTAGGCCATTTGGCTCAGTCACTTCATAGCCTTTTGCACTGTGCTCTTGATGAAGAACCTCAAGATCAGGTGTACTTAGGGCGATATGAGCAAAGCCATCTCCAACCACATAAGGGCCGTGATCGTAGTTATAAGTCAATTCCAACTCATAGTCATCACCCTCAAGACCTAGATAGACAATCGTGAAGGCATGATCTGGAAAATCTCTGCGACGCAATTCTTTAAAACCAAAAGCATCTTGATAGAATGCAATTGATTTTTCAAGATTTTCTACTCGCAAGCAAGTATGTAGCATTTTTGAAGCCATATTTTTCTCCTTTATTTTTAAAAAGACTGGACAATCCTCTTCCAGTCTCATCAGTTGTTATTTACCAAGTTTTGCTTTAGCTGCATCTGCAAGAGCTGTGAAAGCTGCTGCATCGTTAACAGCCAAGTCAGCAAGCATTTTACGGTTAACTTCGATCTCAGCCAATTTCAAACCATGCATCAATTGTGAGTATGAAAGTCCGTTCATACGAGCTGCCGCGTTGATACGAGTGATCCACAATTTGCGGAAGTCACGTTTTTTCTGACGACGATCACGGTATGTATAGTAGTAAGAGTTCATTACTTGTTCTTTTGCAGTACGGAACAAGATGTGTTTAGCTCCATAGTAACCTTTTGCTAATTTAAGAATACGTTTACGACGTTTGCGTGATACAACGCCACCTTTAACACGTGCCATGTTTTATTTCCTCCAAATATTTCCTAGAATTATTTACTTACAGTCAAGCTATTATTTCAAGCGAGTAAGCATTGCTTTGATACGTTTGTAATCTCCTGAATGCACCATAGATGCTTTACGAAGATGACGACGTTGTTTCTTAGTTTTTCCGTGGAAACGGTGAGAAGTGTAAGCACGGAAACGTTTAAGTCCACCAGAACCTGTACGTTTGAAACGTTTAGCTGATGCGCGGTGTGTTTTTTGTTTTGGCATGATTTTTTCTCCTTTATTTAACTTTCTGACAATTATTTTTTGTCAGTCGCTGGCGCCAATTGCATGAACATTTGACGTCCATCCATTTTAGCACGTTGTTCGATGATGGCAATATCTTGAGTTGCTTCAGCAAACTCGGCTAAAACTTTTGCACCAATCTCTTTATGGGTAATCATACGACCCTTAAAGCGAATAGATACCTTAACTTTATTTCCTTTTTCAAGGAATTTGCGTGCATTGCGAAGTTTTGTATCAAAGTCACCCTTGTCAATCGTTGGACTTAGACGAACTTCTTTCACAGTAACAACGCTTTGTTTTTTACGTTGTTCTTTTTGCTTCTTCTGGTACTCAAATTTGAACTTACCGTAGTCCATAATTTTTGCAACAGGCGGTTTGGCTTGGGGTTGAATCAATACTAGGTCAACATTAGCGTTATCAGCCAAAGCTTGCGCTTCACTGAGTGGCTTGATGCCTAGCTGTTCTCCCTCAAGACCAATCAAGCGAACTTCACGTACACGAATCTCATCATTGATGAATAAGTCTTGCTTTGCTATGGTTTTCACCTCTTTTGTTTTATTAGAGAAAAACAATAGCGGACTCGTAAATATACAAGCCCGCACGTTATGATAGCGTTTCTTCGAAACTTTTCATCCGTAGGGCCAGGCAACTTAATGTCACAAGGCGAGAAGCTCTCACTTCTGCTTTTCTCAACTTTTATATGATACCAAGTTTTCTAGCTCTTGTCAAGATAAAAAGTTATTTTTTGAAAAGTTTGTGTTTGTATTTTGGTTTGGTTTTCGAATCAAAAAGAGAGAATCAAGTTGATTCCCTCTCTATGTTAGTTTTTACTTATTTTCCCTACCTATAGGAAAGCTAGAATCTATTAAAAACTTCCCTTTTACGTGAATTTCCCCATCTTTCGATAAATAAAATCCCCACTAACAAAAGGATAATCAAGTAAGGAAGTAAAACTAGCCCCATGCTCCAATTTAGATTGACATTATCAATCTGCTTAGGTAATCTTCCAGATAAAATCTCCACTGAACGCAAGTAAGTAAAGGGAATCAGATGTGCAATCCTTTGAAGAGGCTGAATGGTTTGGATGCCAAACAATAAGCCAACAATCCCAATGAGTGAAAGAAAAAGGACAGGCATTTTTTGCTTGAAAAAGTAAGCAATCAAATACACGACTTCCACAATGACGATAAAGGCTAAGAAAGCTAAGAACAAGCCAGGAAATAACACATCTTGTATCTTTCCAATAGTTACCTCTTGATTCGCTAAGCTATAAATTGGGTAGGGATAATCTAACTGTCCAAAACCACTTATCAGACTTCCCGCTAGAAAAGAAAATCCACAGATTCCGATAAACAGCACAGTTACATAGCCCACTCCAACTCCAAGAGAGGATAAAGCAAATGTCACTTTTGAAAAAGGATATAACTGAGCTGTGTCCAGATGATTTTGATATCTTTCTGCAAATAGTTGCGTTAGCATAAAAATAATAGCAACCACAAACAAGCTTGGGATGATAGCCTCTAAAATCCAGACAATCTGGTCAATCCCGTGGGTCGGAAACTCCAAAGTATGTGCTTTTATGTTCAAGGGATACAGGGCTTGGTAAATCTTTCGTTGGCGGTCAACCGCCATTTTAAAGTCAGAGCTAGCAGTCGGTTCATTTGACATAACTTCATAATTCTTCTCTTCATCTTGCCACTGCAAATAATAGGCTTCTTTCCATCGTCCTTCTTTTAGTAAATTCAAAATTTCTTTCTTTTGCGTTAAAAAATTTTTTTGCAAGTCTAAATTACTTTTAACACTCTGGTATTCCTCCGAGCTGGTGTCAGACATTTGGGAAAGCTTCACTTCATTTTCATTGATGATTCTCTCATATTTTACAACACTGGTTTCCAACTCGCTCTCCAAGCTGTGTGAGTTTGCAGTCTGACTATTTAAATAAAAGGTAACACCGAGTACAGATGCAAATAAAAGTAAGATAATCCAGTTTAAACGACTTTTGAAAACTTTTTTCAATAAAAATAGACTAACATCTTTCATAAACTAAACCTCTTCTATCTGCCCCTGATGAATGGTTACTACTCTATCGCAGACATCAACCAACTCTTCCTTATAGTGGGAACTTAAAAGAACCAGCTGCTCTTGTCTATCGATTTGTGCCAGCCTATCAAAAAACTTCTGTCGATAATACTCATCTAAGCCATTTGTAATTTCATCCATAAGCCAGCATTTGGCCTGACTGAGGAAATACATGGCAATCACCAAGCGTTGCTTCATGCCTAGGGAATACTTGCGAATGGGAAGGCTGATATAGTCAGACATTTCCCAGTAGGCGATTTCATCCCTCAAGTTCAGGTCTGACTTCCAGATGCTTTTTATAAGGCGAAGATAGTCCATCCCACTTAAGTTTCCATCCAGCCATTCAACACTCTCATAATAAAATAAAGAAGGAGAGACTGCGATATTTCCACTACTTATGGGGATTAAGTTGCTAATGGCGCGGAACAGGGTCGTCTTTCCAGAGCCATTGATAGCGAGAACACCATAAACCCTGCCTTTATTAAAGGTGAAATCCGCATCTTGCAAGATGACTTGTCGCGTTTTTAAGGTCACATGAGTAAGCTGTAACATATCCAGTCCTCCTTTTTCTCACTCTTTAAGGATCAATAGCCTCCTTTGTAATGGTTTACTACCTCATAACGATCGTAGTTCCAGCCTCCGCCAACTTTATACTCAGAATAGCTATAATAAGAAGACCATTCCGGAATGACAATATATCCATATCTGTGGTAATTCATACTATACCTATAGTAGGTATTCCAATCATAGCGATAACTTTTAAGAACGGTCTTAGCAGATACACTGGACTGAAGAAGACCAATAGATTATAAACTAACTAATTAAACGATTTTTGCTAATTTTTAATGATTTTATATCATCAATATCGAAGACGCTTTCATTATATCGTTTTTATCATTATTATGCAACAGATTTTTAGTTTATTTTACTACTAGACTTCCTGCAAAACTAGAATCCTAGTTCATGATTGATAATGCCAGCAATCGAATTCATTCGTAATCCGAAGCGTTTACGATGATTTCGATAGGTTGTTGAAAACATTTTAAACGTTTTTACTGTGGCAAAAATATTCTCAACCTTGCTGCTCTCCTTAGATAGTGCATGGTTACAGGCTTTGTCTTCAAGAGTTAATGGCTTAAGTTTACTTGATTTCCTCGGAGTTTGTGCTTGAGGATATATCTTCATGAGTCCTTGATAAGCACTGTCAGCCAAGATTTTACCAGCTTGTCCGATATTTCTGCGACTCATTTTGAACAACTTCATATCGTGACAATAGTTCACAGTGATCTCCAAAAAACAATTCTCCCTTGACTTGTGACAATCGCTTGAACCTTCATAGCGCGGCATTTCTTTTTACCAGAATCATTCGCTAATTGTTTTTTAAGGCGATGGATTTTTACTTCCGTCGCATCAATCATTACCGTGTCCTCAGAACTGAGAGGAGTTCTTGAAATCGTAAAACCACTTTGAACAAGAGTTACTTCAACCCATTGACTCCGATGGGTTAAGTTGCTTTCGTGAATACCAAAATCAGCCGCAATTTGTTCATAAGTGCGGTATTCTCGCACATATTGAAGAGTGGCCATAAGAAGGTCTTCTAGGCTTAATTTGAGTTTTCGTCCCCCTTTTGCGTGTTTACCTTGATAAGCTGTTTTTAATACAGCTAACATCTCTTCAAAAGTCGTGCGCTGAACACCAACCAGGAGCTTAAATCGTGCATCAGTTAGTTGTTTACTTGCTTCATAATTCATAGAACTATTCTACCATATATTGTTTCGCAGGAAGTCTAATCAAACAGGATATCCTGTTGAAACGGAACTAGCGAGTCTAACAATCATCTCTGATAAATCAGTCGATGGCGAAATCTGAACGACTCGACTCTTTGGAGAAAGACATGCTTCTATCCTCTGGCAAGTCGAAAGTTTTGAGGGCATCGAAGCCATCCTCATCGATAAAGAAGGTCACCTAAGCTGTTCTTCAGGAATTCCTACTCTATAGAGACAACTGTTTCAATGGAGTTTTAAAATTGTATTATGTAAAAAGAGAAAGGAAATCTCATGTTATAGTCATTTAGTTTTAAAAAAGAAAGAATACATATTATGAATTTGGATCATCAAGACTACGACCATGTAATCCTTTTTCACGTTGTACCTGACGTAGTTTTTCTGGTGTAACATCATTACCTTCTTCGTCCACAATTTTGATTCCCTCAATGTGGTGACGAACAGAGCGACGATAACCTTCAATGTACTCCTCACGTAGTTTAGCTTGTTCCACTTTTTCTTCTGATGTCAAGCCTTCTGCTTTTTTCTTTTTGGCAAGCTCATTGATACGATCAATTTTTTTAGGATCCATGTTTCTCTCCTTTATGATAAGATTTAATCCGTTTAACAGATTTTATTTGGTATTGATTTGGTTAAAACGTGCAAGTTTAGCTGCTTTCTTGGTTAATTGAGACAAGATTGCCAAACGATTTTGACGGACTGCTTCATTTTCAGCCATAACCATGGTATTCTCAAAGAATGCATCAATGACTGGGCTAAGAGCAAAGAGCTGTTTCAATTGCTGACTGGCAGTCCCTGACAAAACGAGTGATTCTACTGCTTCTGCCAAGGTTTTCTCTTCTTCATTCTCAAAGAGAGCTGAATCAACTGTGGCTACTCCTTCTGCCTTCTCAGTCAAGTTAAAGGCACGAGAGAGTGATTCAACGGATGGTTTGAAGTCTTCTTCCTTGCTTGCTTCTACGAGAGCACTTGCTGCTTCCAACATATCTGCCACAACAAAGTTTGATCCTGCAAGAACGGCTTCCTTAATGTCTTTTGGAGTAGAACCCATCATCTTATCAACACGAGCCTTGATAAAGTTCATAACCTCTGTCTTATTTTCATAAGTCAAGCTGTCAAATGTTAAAGCATAAAGGCTATCAATCAGCTCGTCCATAGCAATGTGCCAACCAAAGGCATCCAATATACGAACTACACCTTGCGTCGCACGACGAAGGGCATAAGGGTCATTAGAACCTGATGGAATCAAACCTACTGAGAAGAAACTCAAAATCGTATCCAATTTATCTGCAATAGCAAGCACTGCACCAACCTTGCTCTCTGGAAGTTCTCCTTCAGCTGATGTAGGCATGTAGTGTTCACGAATAGCAGTTGCCACTGCTGGAGTTTCACCAGCAAGAAGGGCATATTTCTCACCCATAATTCCTTGGAGCTCGTCAAATTCACCAACCATACCTGTCAACAAGTCAAACTTGTAAATTGCTGCTGCACGGGCTAGGTCAACTGTTTCATCCGCTGACAAGCCTGCTTTTTCTGCCAAGAGAATAGCAATCTGACCCGTACGAATCATGTGTTCACGAAGGGAACCAATCTTCTCATGGAAGGTCACATTGTTTAATTTTTCAACAAGATCTGAAATGACCAATTTTTGATCTTCACGCCAGAAGAATTCACCATCTTCTAAGCGAGCGACCAAGACTTTTTCATTTCCTTTGATAACATTTTCCAAATGCTCTGCATTTCCATTACGAACAGAAATGAAGTTTGGCAATAGTTTACCGTCTTGATCACGGACAACAAAGTAACGTTGGTGTTCCTTCATTGAAGTCACCAAAACTTCTTCTGGAACTTCAAGATATTTAGCATCAAAACTTCCCATAAAGGCAGTTGGGTATTCAACCAAGTTCAAGACTTCATTCAGCAAATCAGCGTCAATCTCTATACCTACACCACGCTCAGCTTCGATTGTCTTGATTTGGTCAACAATCATTTGCTCACGTTCACGTGGATCTGCAATTACATACTGTGCACGAAGGTCTTCTTCATAGCTCAATGCTGACTGAATCTTAGTTTCTTGTCCCAAGAAACGATGGCCACGGCTCACACGCCCTCCCTTGATATCAAGGAAATCCAAATCAAACTCTTCTTCATCTAAAAGAACAGTTAAAGTGTGAACAGGGCGGATGTATTCAAAGGTGTTGTTAGCCCAGTGCATGCTGACAGGGAAAGTCAAGGACTTCAAGACATCTACAACACCAGGAACAATGGCTTCAACTGCTTGACCAATTTCTTCCTTGGTAACATAGACATATTCTTCACCCTTGATTTCACGGAATTCGATATCTTCAACAGTCAAGCCTTTCCCACGGACAAATCCTTGAGCTGCTTTGGTGAAGTTTCCATCACTATCCAATGCAATTTTCTTTGCTGGCCCCTTAAAATCTTCTGTCAAATCAGACTGTTTGTCTGCAAGACCAGTTAAACGAACAGCCAAACGACGTGGTGTTGAGAAGGTCTGAATAGCTTCAAAAGACAAGCGGTTTTCCTTGAGAAAGGCTGCCATTTTTTCGCCTAGTTGTTTTTCACTTGGTGTGACAACATAGGCTGGTAATTCTTCAAGACCGAGTTCTACTAATAAGTTTTTTGTCATGTTTTTTCTCCGAAAAATATCTTTTTATTTTCCAGTTTGCCTTATGTGATTGGTACGCAAGCAACCAACTTCGTTGTTTCATTGCTAAAATTGGAGCCAAAAGTCTCCAATTTTGCCTAGTATCCTTAGTTTCACTAAGGATACCTTCATCACTGCTGCAACTGGTTCAGGGCTCACACTGTTCGCCCATTTTCGTAATTTGTCACTTTCTTTATTCCGCGTCTTCTGCTAAGAGTTTAACTCGTGTTGCTTCATCTAAAAGTGGGTAACCTAGGCGTTTGCGTTCTGCGACAAAGGTTTTGGCTACAACTCGGGCCAAGTTACGGATACGAGCGATATAGCCTGCGCGCTCTGTTACAGATACGGCACCACGCGCATCAAGCAGGTTAAAGGTGTGTGAACATTTGAGAACATAGTCATAGGCAGGGTGAACCAAGCCTTCTTCCAAGGCACGACCAGCCTCTTTTTCAAACTTATCAAAGTTTTCCAGCAACATTTCTTGATCCGAAATTTCAAATGAATATTTTGAATGCTCGTACTCAGGCTGGATAAAGATTTCTCCGTATTTTACACCATCGGCCCACTCAATATCATAGACAGAATCTACTTCTTGGATGTAAGAAGCCAAGCGTTCCAAACCATAGGTAACTTCCGCAGTCACAGGGCCAGTTGCCAATCCACCGACTTGTTGGAAATAAGTGAACTGAGTGATTTCCATCCCATCAAGCCAAACTTCCCAACCAAGACCAGCTGAACCAGTAGATGGATTTTCCCAGTTGTCCTCAACAAAACGGATATCGTGCTCCAAAGGATTGATTCCCAATTTTTCCAAAGACTCAAGGTAAAGTTCTTGGATGTTTGATGGAGATGGCTTCATGACCACCTGGAATTGGTGGTGTTGGTAAAGACGGTTAGGGTTTTCCCCGTAACGACCGTCAGCAGGACGACGTGATGGCTCTACATAAGCCGCATTCCATGGCTCAGGTCCGATAGCACGAAGGAAAGTGTAAGGACTCATCGTTCCCGCACCTTTTTCATTATCATAAGCCTGCATGAGCATACAACCTTGGTCATTCCAAAATTGTTGCAAAGTCAAAATAATTTCTTGAAATGTTAATTTCTTAGACATTGAATACTCCTTAATAAAAAATAATTTCTTGCGACACGAGTCTGCCTCGTCGATTATACGAGGCAAGACGAGTTAGTACTGCGTCTAGCTCAGGCACTCTAGTGCTGAGCGTAGGGCAGTCCGACTGTAAGGAGGTTTCTGCCACTGACGCAGTGAAATGTTAATTTCTTAGACATTGTTTACTCCTTTTTATATAAATTACTTGCGACACGAGTCTGCCTCGTCGATCATACGAGGCAAGACGAGTTAGTACTGCGTCTAGCTCAGGCACTCTAGTGCTGAGTGTGGGGTAGCCCGACTGTAAGGAGGTCTCTGCCACTGACGCAGTAAAATGTTAATTTCTTAGACATTGTTTACTCCTTTAGTTTTTATATTTCTTTTTCAATTAATTTCTGTTGAACAAACCAATTTAACAAGGGAAGAGTTTTATCTGTATTTGCCCATAAATGATAAGAATCGAAGACCGCTTGTACACTACCTAGATTTTCTACCAACTTATCTATTGTCAAAAAACTACGCCAGTATTCGTAAAAAATACTTGCATAGTTCTTATCATAGGTCGAAGAACCAAAATCATTCAATGAATGCCAACCATACTTCTTCTGAAAAAGTTCTACAAGAGATTGATTACAAATTTTTTCCACTTGAAATTCCTCTTCTGTCAAGAAATACTTGCGACTAATATATTCAACCATTCCCTCTTCGAACCAGATATAAGAGTCGTAACCATCAAAATCATCTAAAAAATACTCCGACCAATGAGCTAACTCATGTCCTACAATCTGTAAGAGGAAATTTTCAGATAAAGAATGATAGTGACTTTCTATTGCTTGAGTTTGCTGAGAACACTCGTAGTCCATCAACTGATACAAATACAACTCTTTCCAAACAGCTAAATCAGGCGTCACAACCATTCGTCTATTATTTGTATAGGCTGGAACAGCGCTTTCCCTAATAATCTGTGTAGCAGCATTAAAACTTGACCAAATAACGGCTTGCGGTAAATCACAAACTGCAAGTTCATTCTTTAAAAAAGATTGATAATCTTTCAACTTTTCAGTATTTCTTACTACAAAATCACGAAATGCAGCTAGTTGACTATCGTCCTTTACAAGATAAAGGTTTTCCACGTCTCTCCTTTCTTTCACACAATAGACTGAATAAGCAAAAGAACCGCGTCCGACAATCCTAGGTTGACTTAACCTAGGGGCGTCAGAAACGCGGTTCCACCCTAATTTATTACTTCATTGTTTTTGAAAATTCTACAGAAAGCGCCAGCTCTTTATCTTGTCCTACTTGGCTCCCACTATCCCAAGCTCGCTTGAAGAACGCCATAAGACTTTCTTTCCTGTTGACTATTATATCAAAAATTAGAACAATGTACAATTCTTTTTATGATTTTCTAAAAATCCACATCATCAACTCGTGGAGCACCAGACTGAACAGCTATCATTTTTAAGGTTTCTCGTTCCTCTTGACTCAGTTCAATTCCAAAGCAATCAAGATTAGCCTGAATACGAGAGGCTGTGACAGATTTTGGAAGTGGTAAAAATCTTTCTGCCAAGCTCCAGGCCAAGGCTATCTGAGCAACAGACTTTCCATGATTTGCTGCGATTTCTTGCACTTCCTTGCTATCAAATAGTTCTCCCTGACCAAAAGGTCCCCAAGCTTCCAATAAAATTCCTTTTTCTCGACAGTAATCTACGACATCCTCTTGATAGACACCTGGCGCCAAGCGAACTTGATTGACCGCTGGAAGAATTTTTGCTGTTGCAAGCAAGGCATCCAAATGATGGGGAAGGAAATTACTAACCCCGATAGCACGGATTTTGCCTTCTTGATAAAGCTCCTCCATCGCTCTCCAGACTTCTGAATTTCGGATTTTCCATTGGTCATTTTCTCTGAGCGGTTTTGGATTTGGCCAATGAATCAAATACAAATCCAAATATTCCAAGCCCAGCTTCTCTAAAGACTCTTCAAAAGCCTGACGAGCTTGCTCATAGTTGTGATTTCTATTCCAGAGTTTGCTGGTTACAAAAATTTCCTCCCTCGGAATACCACTATCTTGAATGGCACGACCAACGCTTTCTTCATTTTTATAAATAGCTGCCGTATCGATATGGCGATAGCCTGCCTTTAAAGCCTCTAGTACAGCTTGATAGGCAATCTCTCCATTTTCAGCTTTCCAGGTACCAAATCCCAGAACTGGAATTTCTACTCCATTATTTAATTGATAAGTATTCATATACTCCTCCTTCTCTCTTATTCATCAATTATAGCATAAAATATTTTTTACTAATTAGTACTATCTTCTCTTCTGTAAAAAATAAGTCTATCACATATCTGACAGACCCATTTTTGTTGCTTATTCATCACGACTATAATACAGCTCATGAGCTTTTAGGCGAGTATTGAGCATCTCTGGTATGGTCACAAAGGTGTACCCTTGATTTTTCAAATACTCAATGACCCTTGGCAAGGCATTGACTGTCGGACTGTGAATATCATGCATCAGAACGATAGAGCCGTTAGCTACTTGATGCTGAATTTCCGTCAAAATAGCTGTTTCATTTTTACTCTTCCAGTCCAGACTATCCACATCCCACATGATAAAGCTCAAATCGAGGCTATTGCGAATGTCGTCTGTAATGGCTCCATAAGGCGGGCGCATGAGTTTTGAACTAGAACCCAGTACTTTAGTTAGCACATCCTCAGTATCAGTAATCTGCTTTTTAGCTTCATCAAGAGAAAGTTGCGAGAGAATCGGATGGCTCCAACTATGGTTTCCAACAACATGACCTTCGGATTTTATCCTTTTCACCAAGTCCTCATTCCCAGAAACGTTTTTCCCAAGTACAAAGAAAGTGGCTTTAACACCATATTTAGCTAGAGTCTCTAATGCCTGCGGAGTCGTTGCTGGATTTGGACCATCATCAAAGGTTAGAGCGACAACTTTTTGATGTTTCTTATCAAAGTAAGACTGGTACAAGGCTGCGTCTTTTTCAAGTAAGTACGAAGATTGGATAACATCAAAGAAAGCAGATACTGGCAAGGCTATCTCTTCTAAATTTTCAACCACAGGACTTGGATAAAGGATGATCTGACTATCCTTGTAATCAAAATTCCATGCAGACAAGTCTTGGTCGGAGAAACCTTTAACAATCTGATCACTCTGGTCTTGCTCCAATTTCTTATCCTGTAAGAAGGAAGTCAATTCTTTTATCAGCTGTTCCTTGGCCTTACTAGCATCTGAAAACAGTTGGTCAAGTGTAAAAGGTTGCCCATCTTCTGTTAAGTGAACCTTTCCTAGGCTGGTCTTTTCAGTCTCTTCAACCTTAAAATCAACTAAATCATAGATTTGTTTCGTCGCATTACGATTGACGACTCCCTTTAAACCTGACTCTTCTTGCTCTGTATAGTAGAAAACAAGATTGTCCTTACTTTCTAGCTTGTCCTTAATATCTTGATTTATCAGCTCCTTAACAGACGAAATCACTTGCTCCCCTTGGAGAGGATAATAGGTAATCACTTCGGTTTGTCCCTTACGAAAATGCTCCTTCTGATTTCCCTCACTCAATTGATCGTCTTTCTCTTTTTTGAGCGATTCAATCTTTTGCTCAAAGCTTTTTTGCTGATACATTTTAAAAACAATAAATCCGCCTAATAGGCAAATAGAAATTGCTAAAATACCAATCAAAGCCAATAATATATGTCTCTTTTTCCCGTGTCTGCCACGTCCCAGTCTACTTTTATTCATATTTATATCATAACAAATTTAAGCAATAATTTCAATGATACAGTTTGGCAATCCACAATTCCTCTAGCAAGCCAAAGCATCTCACATCAACTAGATCAGCCCTATCTATAGGAACCATCTAGTTTTCTATCTATGGAATTTCTAGTAGATTGAAGCTAGAATAGACACCGTCACTTCTAAAAACATTCTGAGAAATTGATTTATTTTTCCCAGTCGATTTATCCTCAAACATCCCTATACCTCTGATATTTTCTTGATAATACTATATACCCAGACACTTGTAGTTTTACCTTCAGCTAGTAATGTTGACTTTTCTTCTTCAGATAATTTTTTCCGTAAGTAGTCAATCTGCTGAGAAGTAATGTTCTCTTTCCCCATTGCCTTGACAGATTGTATCACCATTGCAGTTAAGGTTGACATATTTGAAATATCTCCATTATTTCTATGCTTAAATTCTATTCTTGCCTTACCAACATTAAAACTGGCATATCTTCCATCTGATATATAGATCCATTTTGCTGGTACCTGCGTAGATAGACCAAGTAAATTAAGGGCTGTGTTTCCCGATGGAGCAATGGTCCAATTATATTTTCTAGCAATAGCATCAGCAACTTCATCCACAGAGGCCATTGCATACTCTCCAATCAGTTCTATATATTTTGGTTTATAATAAATACCTTTCAAAATGCGAGTAACCTTTTTGTCTTTTACAAGACGATTTAATGTACTACGAACAGTTTCATATCCTACAATTTCAAAGAAATCATTTGCTATAAAAACTTGATTCGATTCAAAATTTTCTATCCTGTTTACTATTTCCTGCTTATCGTTCATCTATCGCACCTCCTTTGCACCGAATATGATGCTATTTTGGGTGCGAGAGTCATTTTATCAAGAGGGAACAGACCTCTTACAATTTCTTATGTAACATCTCTATCTATTTTATCCCATTTCTTATTTCAGTAATCGCTTGATTATAAAAATCAGGATAGTCAGCCGTATTTATTTCTTTTATATTGTAAAATGAAATAAGAATAGGACGATTCGATCAGGACAGTCAAATCGATTTCTAACAATGTTTTAGAAGTAGAGGCGCACTATTCTAGTTTCAATCTACTATAATAGAAATTACTTTGACTTTCCTGACTGATTTGTTTAGTTCTTATTTCATTCAGATATGCTATGCATTAACCAATAGCGGATACCTACGGAGAACTTGCCACTCAGATGTAGGACCTGCCCATCATACAAAAAAACAGACTTCATCCCACAAAGAGATAAAATCTGTTACTATTTTCTACACGATATTTCCTAATTTTTAATCCAGCAGTTGGTCTACTTGGCTGATGACTCGCTCGGTAAAGGGCTTGTTGCCAAAAAACTCCAACCACGGCTTGCGAACCTCGTCTTTGCTGGTTTCTCTGTATTTTTTAGGTCTTATTTATGATGCTCTTTCAATAGTTCTTCAAACTCAGCCACAGTCATGCCTAATTGCTCACTCGCAACCTCAGGTGTTAGAAGACCTTGACGAACTAGATTTGCTAAACTTACTTTTAATCCCTGTTCGATGCCTTCAGCTCGTCCACGTTCAATTCCCTGTTCAATGCCCTCAGCTCGCCCACGTTCAAGACCGCGCTCCAGTCCTTGTTCAATCCCTTCCGCCCTAGCAGTTTCTAAGGCATAGTCCTGTGCTAACATGGCTTGTTCTTCTCGCCTGCGTTGTTCACTAAACATTTTCTTATCCTCCTCGGACCAACTCTTGTAGTCCAGCAGTTGATCTGCTTGGCTGATGGCTCGCTCGGGCTGCTGGGTAAAGGGTTTATTCCCGAAAAACTCTAACCATGGTTTACGAACCTTGTCTTTGCTGGTTTCTCTGTATTTTTTTAGTTCCAAGAAAGCCATCTTAACCAGATGGTTTTCCTGACCGTTATTTGTGATGGTTAAGACCTCACCTGTCGTGTCCTCTCGCATGCTAAAACTGTGGAAAGCCAAATCATCTTGAAAATAATTACTATCCACAATTGCAATAGCGTATACTGGTGCGATGTGTTTGTAGCTCTGGTGAGTATTGCCTTCTTGCTGGCGAATTTTTTCAAGATTTTGATTGACCTGACTGCACAGGTAAGCCCATAAACGATTGATGAAAAAATTCTGATGATGGACTTGGATTTCAATGATTACTTGAGTGCCATTATCCAACTCCGCCAAGACGTCTATACTGGTATAGAAATCCTGCGCCGAGTAGGGCAGGGAAGGCAAGACGTGAATGTTACTTCCCTCCAAAATCGTCACATTTTTTGCTGGCAAGTCCAGCATATCGCGAATAAATTGACAAGTGATTTCTGGATTGCTAAAAATTTTCTTAGCAACCAAGTCGTTGGTCGGGCTAATGCCCGGATGTCTTAGAATCATCCTTCTCCTCCTTCTATTATAGCACATTTTTTAATCTAATTTGCTAGATTTGATGCTTCTATCTATTTATTCGTAAAAGAAAGCTTTTCTTCAGAAGAAAGCTAATCGCTTATTTGAAATTTTTCCCCTCTGTTGGATAGTCCCGTCTATCTATGTTATAATAAAAGAAGGATTTAAAATCAGAAAAGGAGTATTTATGCTTAAATTAGGTATCATTGGCACTGGCGATATCAGCCACCACTTCATAGAAGCAGCCCATGCTAGTGGGAAATACCAGCTGGTCGCAGTCTATTCTAGGAAACTTGAAACCGCAGCAACCTTTGCTTCTCGCTATCAGGATATCCAACTATTTGATCAATTAGAAGACTTCTTCAAGAGCTCCTTCGATGTAGTCTATATTGCCAGTCCAAACTCCTTGCATTTTGCTCAGGCAAAGGCTGCCTTGTCTGCAGGTAAACATGTCATTCTTGAAAAGCCAGCTGTCACTCAGCCACAAGACTGGCCGGATTTGGTTCAAACAGCTGAAAAAAATCACTGTTTTATCTTTGAAGCAGCTCGTAATTACCATGAAAAAGCTTTCACTATCATCAAAAACTTTTTAGCAGACAAACAAATTTTGGGGGCAGATTTCAACTATGCCAAATATTCTTCCAAAATGCCTAACTTGTTGGCTGGGCATACGCCCAATGTCTTTTCAGAGCGTTTTGCTGGTGGAGCACTTATGGATTTGGGGATTTATCCTCTCTACGCTGCCGTTCGTCTCTTTGGAAAGGCTGAGGACGCAACCTACATGGCTCAACAGCTTGACAATAGCATGGACCTAAATGGAGACGGTATCCTCTTCTACCCTGACTTTCAAGTTCATATCAAGGCTGGGAAAAACATCACTTCCAATCTTCCTTGCGAAATTTACACAACAAATGGAACCTTGACCCTCAACACGATTGAGCATATTCGCTCAGCTATTTTTACCGACCACCAAGGCAATCAAGTCCAGCTCCCTATTCAACAGGCTCCTCATACGATGACTGAGGAAGTCACTGCATTTGCACACATGATTCAGCAACCAGACCAGACACTTTACCAGACTTGGCTGGATGATGCAGGCTCTGTTCATGAGCTACTATATACCATGCGCCAGACTGCTGGCATTAGATTTGAGGCAGAAAAATGAAAAGCAAACTACCTACTGAATGGCAAGAACTAAGTGACCAACTCGGTTTCCAAGAATTTACCCCCATTCAAACTCAACTATTTGAGCCCATTCTTGCAGGAGAAAATCTTCTAGGAGTAAGTCCAACAGGAACCGGTAAGACCCTAGCTTACCTCCTACCAAGTCTTCTCAGACTACAAAAGAAAAAAGCGCAGCAACTCTTGATTCTAGCACCAAATACAGAGCTTGCTGGACAGATTTTTGATGTATGTAAAACGTGGGCTGAGACTATCGGCTTGACTCCCCAACTCTTCTTATCAGGTTCGAGCCAGAAACGCCAGATTGAACGCCTAAAAAAAGGACCAGAAATTCTGATTGGAACTCCTGGACGTATCTTTGAACTCATTAAATTGAAAAAAATCAAGATGATGAATGTGGAAACCATCATCCTGGATGAATTCGACCAATTGCTAGATGATTCTCAGATTCACTTTGTTGAGAAAATCACTCACTACGCACCGCGTGACCACCAACTGGTCTACATGAGTGCCACGACTAAGTTTGACCAAGAAAAGATTGCGCCAAACACACGTACCATTGATCTCTCTGACCAAAAACTGGATAACATCCAACATTTCTATATGCAGGTAGACCAACGTCACCGAGTGGATATGCTACGAAAACTAGCTCATGTGGAGGATTTCCGCGGTCTGGTCTTCTTTAACAGCCTATCAGACCTTGGAAGTGCAGAGGAAAAATTACAGTATCGGGATATCTTGGCTGTTTCTCTCGCTAGTGATGTTAATGTCAAATTTAGAAAAGTCATCTTAGAAAAGTTTAAAGACAAGCAACTAACCCTGCTTCTAGCAACAGACCTTCTGGCACGTGGAATTGATATCGATAGCCTAGAATGTGTCGTAAACTTTGATATTCCTAGAGATATTGAAACCTACACTCACCGTGCTGGCCGTACTGGCCGTATGGGCAAGGAAGGTTATGTTATCACTCTCGTCACTCATCCAGAAGAACTTAAAAAACTTAAGAAATTTGCGAGCGTACGTGAAATTGTCTTGAAAAATCAAGAACTCTATATTAAATAAAGCCCCATCGCTCTATACACATCCAGTGTATGGAGCTTTTTATAAGCAATTCAATTTTATACTCTTCGAAAATCTCTTCAAACCGCGTCAGCTTCGCCTTGTCGTATGTATGGTTACTGACTTCGTCAGTCTTATCTGCAACCTCAA
>NZ_VMMK01000024.1:6083-86214 GCF_013277255.1 Streptococcus sp. 2154 | reverse complement strand
CTTAGCTGCTGCTTTTTCATCTGGGCTAAGCTGGTCATTTCCTTCAATCTCAGCTTCTTTCTTATCAAGCTCATCTTGAATAGCTTTTTTAGCCTTGTCTTTTCCTACTGGGTTAACTTTGGTTATTGCATCAATCCCATCCGTTTTAGCTTTTTCCACACCATCTTGGTCTGTGGCTATTTTGACCTTTTGTGCTGCTTTTTCTGCTTCTGCTATAACTTTTTCTGTAGCTATCCTCTTTTCGTTTTCTGATAATGTTTCATCATCATCTATTTTAACTAATTTCTCTGCTGCTTTTTCAGCTATTTCATCAGCTGCTTTATGTTTTATTTTCTTTTCTTCATTCAGGTTTTTTTGTTTTTCTATGGCTTCTTCTACTACTGTTCGATAATCAGTAGTACTAGCTCCAGATTCAATCTTTTCCTTAATTTTCTGCAATTTTGCTTCATAAGCAGTCTTGGTTTCAGGAGTTGACCATTTTGTATCTTCTTCTTTTTGTTGGGTTAATTTATCATAAACTTTTTCAGCTAAGTCCTTAGCGACTTTCCTAGTATCCTGAGTAACTCTAAACCCTGTTCCAGTAATTGGTAGAGCATAATGATTCCACTCTACTTGGTATCCCATACCTAGATGTAGATTATCATTTGAACTAATACGAACCTTGTATTCCGTATATCCCGCAGGGATATCAATCTTTTTACTCTTGAATGTTCCTGCTGTACCCTTTGAACTATAGGGAGATTCTGCTAACTTATGATTAAGATTCTCTTTATTTATTCCAGCTACAGGCATATCAATTATTTTAGAACTTATTTCAGTAGCTTTTGTCACACTCTTATCATTATCAGATACAGATCTTGCAGGATCAAAATTAACAGAGTACAATAGAATATCATTATTTTCTTTTTTACCTAATAATTCAACTTTGTAAGTAGCTTTTTTTCCGTCAATATCTCCTGTATATCCTATATTGAAAGCAATTTCGACGCTTGATCCTACTCCTTGCGAATAAACTTTAAATGTCTTTTCTATACCATTAAATCCCTCCAAACCTTTAGAGATAGTTTTTCCTTCACCTCTTTCCATATACACTGACTTATCAAATGTAGGTAAATCCCTAGTACTTTTTGTTCTCACTTTAGACAGGAAGAGAGCATATCGGCTATCACGATTAAAAACACTTTCCTGAGTCCATGTATTATATCTATCAGTACCTTTCAAAACCGTATTCACAGTCTCAATAGGAAAGACACCGTCAGCTGTCTTTCTTGCAACAGCAAATTTTCCTGTTTTGCCATCTGCTGAAACTGCCTTCCAACCACCAAATTCATCCAATTCACTCACTTCACCTGGATTTATACTTTTGGTAGCACCAACTTGGTCTATGTTAGCAAGTTTTTTCTCATTCTCTACTGTTTCAGGCAAAGCTTTTAATTTAGTCGCCAAATCGTCTACACTTGCACCATCTTCTGGAGCTTCATAAGTCTGATGTGCATCTAGGTCGTCATCGGTTGCAGTCGCTGTTGAGGCAGGGGCTGCATCACGTCTTTTACGTACTTTTGGCTTCCTGCTTGCTTCTTCTGATTTTGTACCTTCACCTTCAGATTTTGGAGAGCTAGAGTCCCCACTCACAGAGTCTTCAGTTGTAGTTTCGCTTCTTTCAGATGAGTTGGCTTCTTCCTCTTTGGTCTCTGGATGACTTTCTTGCTTGCCTTCATCCCCTGCTTCAGTATTGGTTGCAGATCCTTGTTCCTTTGCAGCAGGAGCAGCGTAGGTTGGCTGCTGATTCTCTGGTTTTTTCTCTGTTTCCGAATCCTTATCAGCTGCCACCTCCTCATTTGACTGTACGGTCTGCGCTTCCTCAGCAGATACCGCTCCACTTCCCATAAAGAGATAGAGTGCCGCCACGGCTACCGAGGCCGCTCCAAAACTAACCTTCCGAATCGAAAAACGTAATTGTTTTTCTCTATCGTCCTTCTCACTATAAAACATATTAGATGTTCCCCTTTTTAGTTTAAATTTTTTCAAGTGTAATTACTGAGTCCATAACTATAACACAATGCAAAGGTTTGCCTTGTGAATCAAAAATGCACTCAATCATTCAACCTGATATGACTAGACTATTATACCTTAAATTACTTTAAAAAGATAATCATTTGACTTCTTTATCTCACTTAGTATCAAGAAAAAGACAGCCTATCCATATATATATGGATAGGCTGTACAAAGCTATTCTATCAAGCTTCCTGACGATTCTGTCTTGAGAAACATATACAAATCAAGGTTTTATTACAATTTGATAACATTTTAGTTACGGTTTGTTTCGAAGTGTTTCCACCTGATGTTAAGCAGATCAAAAGCTAATTGATAAAAACAAATCCTAGCATTGTATGCTTAAAAAGCCTCTCTTCTGTAGTAGCCACGCATACTCTCTTTTTTATCATTTATGGATAAAACTAAATCATAGGCCAGTTTATAGATTCTAACCCCTTGCTTAGGGATTCTTATAGATTAGATTATTAGCTAGCTAACTCCGAAATCACTGTATTTTATCGAACACTATCTAGGAGATAGAGAGTTACAAAAAACTCCAACCATGGCTTGCGAACCTTGTCTTTGCTGGTTTCTCTGTATTTTTTTAGGGCTTATTTGTATTTTTTCAATAGCTCCTCAAACTCAGCGACGGTTATGCCCACAACTGCTGGCTAGCAACCTCAGAAGTCAGAAGACCTTGGCGGACTAGATTTACTAAACCTACTTTTAATCCCTGTTCAAGCCCCTCTGCACGACCTCTCTCCAACCCTTTTTCTTCAGCTTGTTCCAAGGCATAGTCCTGTGCTAATAAGGCTTGTTCTTCTCGCATACGTAGTTGACTAAACATCTCCCTGTCCTCCTCGAACCAGCTCTTGTAATCTAGCAGTTGGTCTGCTTGGCTGATGGCTCGCTCAGGTTCTTGGGTAAAGGGTTTATTCCCGAAAAACTCCAACCATGGCTTGCGAACCTCGTCTTTGCTGGTTTCTCTGTATTTTTTTAGGGCTTATTTGTATTTTTTCAATAGCTCCTCAAACTCAGCGACGGTTATGCCCAACTGCTGGCTAGCAACCTCAGAAGTCAGAAGACCTTGGCGGACTAGATTTACTAAACCTACTTTTAATCCCTGTTCAAGCCCCTCTGCACGACCTCTCTCCAACCCTTTTTCTTCAGCTTGTTCCAAGGCATAGTCCTGTGCTAATAAGGCTTGTTCTTCTCGCATACGTAGTTGACTAAACATCTCCCTGTCCTCCTCGGACCAGCTCTTGTAATCTAGCAGTTGGTCTGCTTGGCTGATGGCTCGCTCAGGTTCTTGGGTAAAGGGTTTATTCCCGAAAAACTCCAACCATGGCTTGCGAACCTCGTCTTTGCTGGTTTCTCTGTATTTTTTTAGTTCCAAGAATGCCATCTTAACCAGATGGTTTTCCTGTCCATTGTTTGTAATTGTTAAAACCTCACCTGTCCTATCCTCTCGCATGCTAAAACTATGAAAAGCCAAGTCATCTGAGAAGTAGTTACTATCCACAATTGCGATAGCGTATACTGGTGAGATGTGTTTATAACTCTGATGAGTATCACCTTCTCGTTGACGAATTTTTTCAAGATTTTGATTGACCTGACTGCAAAGATAAGCCCACAGGCGATTGATGAAAAAATTCTGATGATGGACTTGAATCTCAATGATTACTTGAGTACCATTATCTAGTTCAGCTAAAACATCTATACTGGTATAGAAATCCTGAGCCGAGTAGGGCAGGGAAGGCAAGACGTGAATGTTACTTCCCTCCAAAATGGTCACATTTTTGGCTGGTAAATCCAGCATATCGCGAATAAATTGACAAGTGATTTCCGGATTGCTAAAAATCTTCTTAGCAACCAAATCATTGGTCGGGCTAATGCCCGGATGACGTACAGTCATATTGCTTCTCCTTTCATTATAGCACATTTTTTAATCTAGATTTGATTATTCTATTTATTTATTCGAAAAAGAAAGGAAAATACAGTCAAGATATGGTCACAAATTTAAAATTTTATAGTGAAATGAAATAAGAACAGGGCAAATCTATCAGGACAGTCAAATCTATTTCTAACAATGTTTTAAAAGTAGAGGTGTACTATTCTAGTTTCAATCTACTATACCATTATTTTCTCCGATTTCTTGATAGTTTATAAAAAAGCAGACCATCTAAGCCTGCTTTACTATTGATTCTTATATACATTTCCTGTGAACAAGGAAAGGCATTTCTGATAACTTATTCTTCATCCATGCTCAAGACGCTGAGGAAGGCTTCTTGAGGAACTTCTACTGATCCGATGGCTTTCATACGCTTCTTACCAGCTTTTTGTTTTTCAAGGAGTTTGCGTTTACGAGAAACGTCACCACCGTAACATTTAGCAAGTACGTTCTTACGAAGGGCCTTGATATCAGTACGAGCGACAATCTTGTGTCCAATTGCTGCTTGGATTGGAACCTCAAATTGTTGGCGAGGGATGATTTTCTTGAGCTTATCAACGATGAGTTTCCCACGTTCGTAGGCAAAGTCCTTGTGAACGATAAAGCTGAGGGCATCCACCTTGTCTCCATTGAGAAGGATATCCATTTTCACTAGCTTAGATGGGCGATATTCTGACAATTCGTAGTCAAAACTTGCATAACCACGTGTCGAAGACTTAAGTTTATCAAAGAAGTCGAAGACGATTTCAGCCAGTGGAATTTGATAGATGACATTAACACGGTTATCATCAATATAGTCCATAGTCACAAAGTCCCCACGCTTACGCTGAGCTAGCTCCATTACTGCTCCGACGAACTCCTGTGGTACCATGATTTGCGCCTTGACATAAGGCTCTTCAATGGTCGCAATCTTAGTTGGGTCTGGAAACTCAGATGGGTTAGACACATCCATAGACTCACCGTCGGTCAAATTAACTTTGTAAATAACAGACGGAGCTGTCATGATGAGGTCAATATTGAACTCACGTTCCAAACGTTCTTGGATAACATCCATATGGAGAAGTCCAAGAAATCCACAACGGAAACCAAATCCAAGTGCCTGAGATGTTTCTGGTTCAAACTGAAGACTAGCATCATTCAGTTGCAATTTTTCAAGGGCTTCACGCAGGTCATTGTACTTGTTTGACTCGATAGGATAGAGACCCGCAAAGACCATAGGATTCATCTGCTTGTAGCCATGTAATGGCTCTGTTGCAGGATTGGTTGCCAAGGTAACGGTATCCCCCACACGAGTATCCTGAACCGTCTTGATAGAAGCCGCAATATAACCAACGTCCCCAGTCGCAAGAAAATCACGACCAACTGCTTTGGGTGTAAAGATACCGACTTCGGTCACATCAAAGGTCTTGCCATTGCTCATAAGCTGAATCTTATCGCCAGGTTTGACCACCCCATCCATGACACGCACTTGGAGGATAACTCCACGGTAAGCATCGTAAACTGAGTCGAAAATCAAAGCCTTAAGAGGCGCCGTCACATCACCCGTTGGTGCTGGTACTTTTTCTACAATTTGCTCTAGAATTTCTTCTATACCAATACCAGCCTTGGCAGAAGCCAAAACTGCTTCACTGGCATCTAGACCGATGACATCTTCAATCTCTGTACGCACTCGCTCAGGGTCTGCAGCAGGCAGGTCAATTTTGTTAATGACTGGCATGATTTCCAAATCATTGTCCAAGGCCAGATAAACATTGGCAAGGGTTTGAGCCTCAATCCCTTGGGCAGCATCGACCACCAAAATCGCTCCCTCACAGGCAGCTAGCGAACGGGAAACTTCATAGGTGAAGTCTACGTGTCCTGGTGTGTCAATCAAGTGAAAAATATAAGTTTCCCCGTCTTTTGCAGTGTAATTGAGCTCGATGGCATTTAACTTAATGGTAATCCCACGTTCCCGTTCTAAATCCATACTATCCAAAAGCTGAGCTTGCATTTCACGACTGGAGACTGTCTCAGTTTTTTCCAAAATGCGGTCTGCTAGAGTCGACTTCCCGTGGTCAATATGGGCGATAATAGAGAAGTTACGGATCTTCTCCTGTCGTTTTTTCAATTCTTCTAAGTTCATGAGTCTCTTCCTTTCAGGGTATCTATTTATTATAAATTGTTTTTGATATTTTGACAAGACCATCCCCTGCTAGGAGTACTAATCTTCAGCGACAAAGCCGTCATTTTCGATAAAGTGGTGTTCTGTCATCCCTTGGTCTGTAAAGACAATCCCGTGAAGGACACCACCATAAACAGCTCCTCCATCCATTCCAATCTTACCATTTTCTGCCATCCAAAGCTCAGCTGTACCACGCTCTTGCTGTAACAAACCATAGACCGGTGTATGACCGAAGACAATGGTTTTTCCAGTATGATTTTCGGCTTCGTGGAATGGTTTTCTAAGCCATACTTTCTTGTAATCTGTGGTTTCATGCCAGTCGTCCAAGGTCAGATCAATACCAGCATGTACAAAGATATACTTGTCTGTCTCTACTACAAATGGCATTTGACGAATGAATTCGACCAAGTCTGCCGCTTCGGTAGCAACACGCTTGGCATCCTCAACTCCATCAACTGGTGCATCCAAGGGACGACCTAGGATAGAGTTAATGGTTGTATCTCCACCATTACGACGATAGTGATCATAGCTTTCTTCTGGGTTATCAAGCCAAGTCAAAAACATATACTCGTGATTTCCTGACAAACAGATTGCCCCTTGATTATCGACCAAGTCCTTAACCATCTCTAAAACACGGCGACTATCTTCACCACGGTCAATCAAATCCCCTAGAAAGAGCAACTGGGTCTGACCATCCCATGTTTTGAGAAGGTCTTCCAGCATCCCAGCTTTTCCGTGAACATCTCCAATTACATAATAGTCTGTCATCTTATTTCTCCCTGTTTCTCAACAATTCTCTGGCTTGCGTCAGGGCTGCTTCGGTCACATCATCACCTGCCAACATCTTAGCAACTTCCTCCACTCGCTCTTCAACCGTCAAGAGACGAACAGTCGAAACTGTTGAATGGTCATTGCTAATCTTCTCAATAAAGAATTGATAATCCGCAATCGCAATCACTTGTGGTAAATGGGAAATAGCTAGAACCTGCCCATGTTGGCCAATCTTGTGAATCTTCTGTGCAATAGCCTGAGCTACACGGCCTGAAACTCCCGTATCCACCTCATCAAAGACAATGCTAGTCTTACCTTCTTTACGTGAAAAGGCAGACTTAATGGCTAACATGAGACGAGATAATTCCCCACCAGACGCAACCTTGACCAAGGGTTTAAAGTCTTCTCCAGGGTTGGTTGAAATATAAAACTCAACCATTTCATTGCCCTCACGGCTGAATTTGCCCTTGCTAAAACGAACCTGAAACTGGGCTTTTTCCATATAAAGGTCTTGCAGTTCTTGTTTAATCTCAGCTTCGAGCTGCTGAGCCAAGTCATGACGAGCAGAGGCAAGTTGACCTGCCAAATTGACAAGACTGACTTCCAACTTCTTGAGCTCTGCTTCCATGTCCTCAGACGAAAGATTATTACCTGTCAAGAGATTGTATTCTTCCGTAATCTTGGCAAAATAAAGCAAGACATCGTCTACAGTCCCACCATACTTGCGGGTAATAGTATGAAGGAGGTCCAAACGATTCTCAACCTGCATGAGACGATTGCCGTCAAAATCAAGGTCCTCAATAATAGCTTCCAGACGTTTGCTAATATCTTCTAAAATATAGTAGGTCTCAGACAGAGAGCTTGAAATTTCACGGTATTCAGGGTCGTACTCTTCGACACTTTCCATGTCATTCATGGCTGAACGAACATTGGCTAGACTTGAAAAGTCTTCATTGTCCAACATACTGTAGGCATTGGTCAGTGTATCCGCAATATTTTTATGATTGAGCAGTTTATCACGCTCTTGATTGAGAGACAAGTCTTCTCCAGCCTGCAAGTTTGCTGCCTCAATCTCTGCCATTTGAAATTCCAACATTTCGATACGTGCCTTGTGTTCCTGTTGGTTTTTCTTGACTTCCAGAACCTGCTTGCGCATTTTTCGATAAGCATCAAAACTTGTTTGATAGGTTTCTTTCAAGTCCCAAAAGGCTGTATCACCAAATTCATCCAGCATCTGAATATGCAGTTGGGGACGCATTAACTCTTCTTGATCATGCTGACCATGAATGTCCACCAGATGTTGCCCAATAGCACGCAAAACAGACAGATTAACCATCTGGCCATTGACACGACTAATACTCCGACCATTTTGCAAGATTTCCCGACGGATGATAATTTCATCACCCAATTCCAAACCTTGCTCATCAAAAATTTCCTGTAAAAGACGACTATTCTCAACTGAGAAAAGCCCCTCAATCTCTGCCTTTGGTGCACCATGACGAATAACATCTGTCGTCGCACGAGCTCCCAACATCATATTCATGGCATCAATGATAATCGACTTCCCTGCGCCTGTTTCACCAGTCAGGACTGTCATCCCCTTTTCAAAATGGAGGGAAATAGCCTCAATAATGGCAAAGTTTTTTATCGAAATTTCAAGTAACATATAGACCTACCATTTTTTTACTTGTTCAAAGATTTCCTCAGCTAGACTTTCACTTCTGGCCATGACTAAAATCGAGCTATCATCAGCCAAACAGCTGAAAATCTTATCCGCAAAAGTCTCAATTAACTGAGCTTTTACAAAAGCCGTATTTCCTGGAATAACTTGGAGATTGATCATCTTGTCCATCAATTGAGCCGATTCGATATTATATTCAGCTAGTTGCAAACTTTTTACGATTGATTTTGGCAATTCATAGACATAGGTGTTGTCTCTCAAAGGAATTTTGACAATGCCTAGCTCTTTGATATCACGTGATACTGTCGCCTGAGTGGCAGTGATGCCTGCCTCTTTCAAATGTTCTACAATTTCTTCTTGTGTACCGATTTGATAATCTGTCACAAATCGTCTAATTTTTTCAAGTCTCTCTTTTTTATTCATTTTTAAATTGACTATGCGCCCTTTCTACTATTTCTTCAATCTCAGCAAGAACCTGATTGCTTGCTGACTCTTCTTTTTTCAAATACGCTAAAAACTCGATATTTCCATGTCCACCTTGGATGGGAGAAAAATCCAATCCAAGGACTGAAAAGCCTTCCTCTACTGCCATAGCTGTGACAGATTCAAGGACATGTTGATGAACCTTAGCATCGCGAATAATTCCATTTTTCCCGATCTGCTCTCGACCTGCCTCAAACTGAGGTTTAACCAGAGCCACGACCTGCCCTTGATCAGACAAGACACGGTGCAAGGCCGGCAGAATCAGACTAAGGGAAATGAAACTCACATCAATACTGGCAAAGCACGGCTCCTGCTTGAAATCGGTCTTTTCAGCATAGCGGAAATTGAACTGCTCCATGCTGACAACTCGTGGGTCTTGGCGTAGTTTCCAAGACAATTGATTGGTACCAACATCAACTGCAAAGACAAGTTCAGCACCATTTTGCAACATGACATCGGTAAAACCTCCAGTAGAGGCACCGATATCAATCGTTGTAGCTCCTTCCACTGACAAATCAAAGACCTGCAAGGCCTTTTCCAGTTTCAAGCCACCACGGCTGACATACTTGAGTTTCTCCCCCTTGAGTTTTAACTCAGTGTCGTCCGGGATTTTCTCTCCTGGTTTGTCAAACCGTTCTCCATTCAGGACTGCTAGGACTAGACCAGCCATGACACCGCGCTTGGCCTGTTCTCGCGTTTCAAACAAGCCCTGTTTATAAGCTAGTACATCCACTCTTTCCTTAGCCATTGATTCTCAAACTTTCTACTACACTTACAATCGATTCTATCTCAAAGGGAATCTGCTGGGCAATTTCTTCTAATTTTGCATTAGCTTGATCCAAAGTCTGGTTACAAAAGGCAATAGCTTCTTCCAAGCCCAATAAGGCTGGATAGGTTGATTTTTCAGCCTGCAAATCCTTTTGTGGTGTCTTGCCGATTTCCTCAAAACTGGCGGTCACATCCAGTACATCATCTCGAACTTGAAAAGCAAGCCCAATCAATTCACCAACCGTTTTCAGCTTCACCTGCATCTCAGGTGCCAATTCAGCAATAATAGCAGCCGCTTGGAAGGGATAGGCTAGCAGTTTTCCAGTCTTATTAGCATGAATAGTCTGGAGTTCTTCCAAAGACAAATGCTGGTGTTCGCCTTCCATATCCAAAACTTGCCCTGCAACCATTCCCAGACTACCTGAAGCAAAGGATAAGTTAGCAATCAAGTCTACCTTAATCTGACTTGGCAAATCTGCCTGCGCTATCAAGGCATAGGGATCTAGGAATAAAGCATCTCCTGCCAAAATGGCCATAGCTTCACCAAATTTCTTATGATTGGTCAAGCGTCCCCGACGGTAATCATCATCATCCATAGCAGGAAGGTCATCGTGAATCAAACTCCCTGTATGAATCATTTCCAAGGCTGCGGCCACCTGCGCGTGAGCTGGTTTAATAGCCACCTGCAAGGCTTCCAGAACTTCCAACAAGAGAAAAGGTCGAATACGCTTGCCACCAGCATGAATGGAATAGAGAACAGACTCTCGCAAACTAGAGGCAAACTGCTGGCCTCCATAAAAGTCTTCCAAGGCTGACTCGACAAGAGCTAATTTTTCTTGCTTCTTCATTCAAAATCACTTTCTGTTCCGTCTTCTTGCATGACCTTGACCAAGGTCTTTTCAGCCTTGTCCAGCGTCGCTTGGAGTTCTTTTGACAAGACCATGCCCTTTTGAAAGGCAGCAATCGCATCTTCCAGAGCAATTTCACCATTTTCCAAACTTTGGACAATGGTCTCCAGTTCTGCTAGATTTTCCTCAAATTTCTTTTGTTTTGACATCTTTAACCTCTAATTCTACTTGACCATCTCGCATCAAAAGCGTTACTTGGTCTTTTTTCTTCAAACTCTCAACCGAATCAACCACGGAATCTTCTTTTTTGACAATAGCATAACCACGCGCCACGATTCGACTGGTATCCAACATGAGCAAAGCTTCTGAAAGTCGCCTCACTTCAGCAACCCTGGCATCATAAACCAGCGTCATTTGACTACGGAGGAGCTTATCCAACTGGCCTAGACGGTCTTGATAGCGTTGGATTTTGGTAACAGGTGATAATTGAACCAGTTGATGCGTCCTTGCTTGGACTAATTGCTTGTTATCAGAAATCCGTGTTCGCAAACTTTGTTTCAAACGCAATTGCAGTTGATCCAAGCGTTGCATATAGCCATCATACAAACGTTCTGGTTGTCTAAAGATAACAGACTGACTGCATTTTTTCAAAGCTTCTTGTTTCTTAGATAGGACATTTCGGACTGCCGTTGCCATCCGTTTTTCCTGATTTTGCAAATGAGCTAATAGATCCAACTTGGTCACAGGTGTTGCTAGTTCAGCCGCCGCTGTTGGCGTTGCAGCGCGTCGATCTGCCACAAAATCTGCCAAGGTCACATCCGTCTCATGCCCCACACTAGAGATAACTGGCAAACGAGATTCAAAAATAGCTCGTACCACAATTTCTTCGTTAAAGGCCCAGAGATCCTCTATGGAACCACCTCCACGACCAATAATGAGTAAATCCAAATCGTCCCCTTGATTAGCACGCGCAATATTTCTAGCAATTTCCTCCGCAGAACCTTCACCTTGAACCTTAGTTGGATAGAGTAGAATATCAACACCTGGAAATCGCCTACTGACGGTCGTGATAATATCTCGAATAACGGCTCCACTGCGACTGGTTACCACACCAATTCTCTTAGAAAATTGGGGCAGAGCTTGCTTGAAACGTTCTTGAAACAGGCCTTCTTCTGTCAATTTTTTCTTGAGTTGTTCAAACTGAATCGCAAGCGCCCCAACCCCATCAGGCTCAGCCTTTTCAATGATGATGGAGTAGCTACCACTTGGTTCATAGACCTGCACACGCCCAATCACATTGATTTTCATTCCTTCTTCTAGGTCGAAACCTAATTTCTGATAAACCCCAGACCAGATGGTCGCTTGAATAACTGCATGGTCATCTTTTAGGGAGAAATATTGGTGAGTAGGTCGTTTACGAAAGTTGGAAACTTGACCAGTTAAATAGACCCGTTCCAAGTATGGGTCTTTATCGAATTTCATTTTCAGATACTTGGTCAAAGTTGTTACCGATAAATACTTTTCCATCTCCACCTACTATTCATTTTCTTGCTCTTTCATGGGTATTATTATACCAAAAATATGCCTAAAAATCTCCATTTATGTACCATTATGAGGGAAAAATAGAAAAAGGAGGCAAGGCCTCCAATTCTGTTTATTTGCTATTTCGAGCTTCTTCCAAAATCTTAGCAATCTTGGTCGTCAACAGGTCGATAGCTACTGTATTGCTGACTCCCTCAGGAATGACGATATCAGCATAACGCTTAGTCGGCTCGATAAACTGATGGTACATGGGTTTAACCACACCTAGATACTGGTCAATAACGCTATCAAGGCTACGGCCACGTTCTTCCATATCGCGCTTGATACGACGAATAATGCGCACATCATCATCCGTATCCACAAAAATCTTGATATCCATCAAATCGCGCAGGCGCTTGTCCTCCAAGACCAAAATGCCCTCAACGATAAAGACATCCTGAGGCTCCTGACGATAGGTCTTGCTGCTCCGTGTATGTTCAGTATAGTCATAAGTCGGAATGTCCACCGGACGCCCTGCCAACAATTCCTTCATCTGCTCAATCATCAAGTCTGTATCAAAGGCAAATGGATGGTCATAGTTGGTTTTGATACGCTCTTCAAAGGTCAAATGAGACTGATCCTTGTAGTATGAATCATGCTCAATCATGGAAATCTTTTCATCAAGAAAATGCGATAAAATGGCTCTTGAAACACTGGTTTTACCACCACCAGAACCACCTGTCACTCCAATAATGATTGGTCTATTTTGCATGCTATCCTCCGTTATTTTATCCGTCGTCTATTCTATCACATTTTTTACAAAATTTATAGTCTCATCAGCAAAAAACACCAGAGTCTTCCCTCTGATGTTCGATAGTTTTAACGAAAGCCCTGTAGGGTTTGAGCAAGCATCTGCAAGAAAGCCAGTCTCCCTCTTTCCTGGCTAGGAGCTTTGGCAATCCATAAACCAAAATCAATGACAGACTTAGGTGCCTGGTAATGATGCGTCATGAGGTAAAGCGACAACCCTTGACTCAAATTGGCCATGACCGATTGGTATTTTTCATTTCTGTCTAAATTTTGTATAGCAAGACGAAACAGGTGACTCAACTCACTATTTTCATTTATTTCTTTTTGTTGAAGAAGTTGCTCCACCCTTTCTCGAAACTCATTTTGCATCATGGAATTATCACACCAAATCCTGGTCTAGGTGCCCATGGACCATAATTAATCCAGCCATTGACTACTACACTTCCCGTGTACCCCCAAAACTCTCCATGATTGATACTGCATTTTGCTCGACCTTTAACGTCTACACAATATACTCCTGGGCCTAAGTTCCCACCAGAACCTGTAATGGACTCTAAATATTTATCTGAAAGAATTTTAAATTGCTTCATTTCACACCTCTAAATTTCTATATAGATTATTTGAGTATCTACAACTCGCAACAATTGGAATATTATAATTCCCAACCCCATTCTACTATTAGTATGGGGTTTTATCAAGCAATTGTTATCTATCACCCGATTTTTATTCCTAAAGGATCTAGCTAAAAACCTTCCTTGGCTTGTAGAGTTTGTCCCGTTTTTCTAGAATGGCTAACAATGTATCATCTTCAAAGGCAGCCAGTTCTTTGTCCGTTTGGTCTAGCTCAATAAAACGACCAAAGCGAACTTCTGTAGCTTCTTCTGGACTTAGGAAAACTTTGACAAGATCACCTGTCCCAATCTCTATAGGATGGAGAAAGTCCAATTGGCCAGCCTCTACTTTTTCAGCAATTTCCTCCAAGGTCAGTGCGTCTTCTAATTGTAAGCCAGCAGCACTAGTACGAGTTAACTGAGACATATGAGCCGCATAACCAAGCTTTTCACCCAAATCAACTGACAAAGTACGGATGTAAGTCCCTTTACTGCATTTTACACGAAAAGTGAATCGGGCAAGTTGGCCATCATAAGAAATCGGACTTGTTCGCTCAAATTGATAAATGGTCACCTGACGTTCTGGACGCTCCACTTCCTGACCAGCACGCGCATACTCATAGAGCTTGCGACCATTAACCTTAACTGCCGAGTACATAGGCGGAATCTGACTAATAGGTCCAGTCAAGCTCGCAATCGCTTCATCAACAATGGTTTCATCTAAAGGTGACAAAACAGGCGTCTCTGCGACAACTTCCCCACTAGCATCCTCGGTCGTCGTTGAATAGCCCAGAGTGATTTCCCCCTCATAGACCTTGCCCTCGTCCTGCATAAACTCGACCATGCGGGTCGCCTTGCCAACCGCAATGGGCAAAACACCCACTACATCTGGATCCAAGGTCCCACCATGACCAATTTTCTTGGTGCCCAAAATCTTACGCAGTTTAAAAACCGCATCATGCGAGGTCATTCCTGCTTCTTTTTTTAAGTTGATAATACCGTTCATTTTTGCTTTCTACTCCCCCTTCAATGCTTCAAATTTCGCTTTCATGGTTGGATTTTTCCGAGTCAATTTTTTAACAGAAACATCTTCCAATTTGTTGTTAGCTAAACGGAGTTGGTTTTCAGATGTGGTCAGGAATTTCTTAACCTCTTCCATGCGTTTGATGGCCTTGTCGATTTCATCAATAGCTTTTCCAAAGTTGGTCGAAGCTGAATTATAGTTCTTAGCAAAGGCTAGTTTAAAAGCATCCAAGTCTTCCTCAAAATGTGTAATGTCGATATTTTGCTCGCGAACAAGCGCTAACTCCTGCTTGTATTTTAAAGAATTAAGAGCCGCATTACGTAAGAGCCCAATCAACTGAATAAAGAATTGAGGACGAACCACATACATCTTTTCATACTCGTGACTGACGTCAACAATCCCTGTGTTAAAGTAGTCGTTATCGGCCTCAAGCATGGTCACTAAAACGGCATATTCACAGTTCTTCTCCCGACGGTCCTTGTCCAATTCCTTGTAAAAATCTGCATTCTTGTGCTTCTTCTCTGTTCCGTCAGCTTCATTCTTCATCTCAAACATAATGGAGATAATCTCTACCTCATTTTCATCACACTCACGGAAGATGAAGTCTCCCTTAGACCCACGCGCAGAGACTTTGTTATCCTTCTCAAAGTAGGCATTTGGAAAGGCGAAACTACGGACCTTGTTAAACTCACTCTCTGCATACTGTTCTAGGCTTTCCCCAATGGCTTTTGTAGATTGTTGAGCCTTAAAATTCTTATAAAACTCGACTTGTTCACTAGCTGCTTTAAGCTGGGCTTCATAGTTTTGCTTAACAGAAGCCAAAGACAACTCATTTTCCTTTTCTTGCAAGAGGAGCTGATTTTTGACCTGAACATGTTCTTTTTCTAGGTCAGAAAGGGTCTTTTGCAGTTGATTTTCATGCTCTAAACGCAAAGTGGCCAATTGGTTCTCCAAAGCCTGTACTTCCTTGTCCTTAGCCAAGAGGGCCTGATGGCTTGTCTCTTCAACTTCTTTCTTGGCCAATTCTTTTTCTGTATCAAAGTTTTGGATCTGACTCTGTAATTGCGCAATTTCTTGATCCTTCTGAGCCAGTTTAGTCTGTTGCTCATTCATAGCCTTTTGCTCAGCCAAGGCCAGTTCCTGCCTCATCCTATCGTGTAGTTCCTTATCAAACTCTGCCGTTCTCACTTGGGACAAAAGTTCAGCATACTGGCTTTCATTTACTGTAAAGACTTCCCCACAGTTGGGACATTTGATTTCGTTCATTACATTCCTCTTTCTAGACTTCTGTAACCATTATATCACGCATGAAGGAAAATCAAAAACAGCGAGTCGAAACCCACTGTTTATCTTCTTTTTCTTTAAATTTTTTCCAAGGCCAAGCGCAAGTCTCCAATCAAATCTTCTACATTTTCAAGACCGATAGACAAGTGGATTTGGTTTGGTGTGACACCTGCTGCTTCTAGGTCTTTTTCTGACAATTGACCATGAGTGGTTGTTGCTGGATGGACAACAAGCGATTTAGCATCTGCCACGTTTGCAAGATCAGAAAAGATTTCTAAATGATCAATGACCTTGCGGGCTTCTGCCTCCCCACCTTTGACATGGAAGGTAAAGATGGAGCCGAAACCTTTTGGCAAGTATAGTAGATTGAAACTAGAATAGTACACATATACTTCTAAAACATTGTTAGAAATCGATTTGACTGTCCTGATCGATTCGTCCTATTCTTATTTCATTTTACTATATTTTTATGAAAATCTTAAAAAAATCAGTGAAATTCTGGATTTCACTGATTTGTATTAATAAAATTGTTTATATGGTTGATTGAAAGCTGTTAGGATTTCATCAGATGTTTGTGAATAATCTTTTGTTTCTTTCAAATCACCTTTGACAATAATACGTTCTGTAGCAGCAAGGTCTTCACAGGTTACTAATGTGATTTCATTGACCCCTTCTCTATCATCAACCTCATCAACACGATCCGGTGTCACACGTTTGACTTCACGTATTTCATAAGTATAAACTTTATTTTTATCGGTTAGATAAATCTTCATGCCATTTTTAGCATTATCTAAAGGAGAAAATAACATTTTATTAGCATTATCAACACCAAAGATATGGTGACTAGCTAGACTATAATTTCCTTCCCCCATTACTTGCTCGCGTTTCATTGTACCAGCTCCGTAGAAGAGATTAACATTATCAAGTCCTTTAAAAATCGGCAAATTCATTTCCAATTCAGGAATTGCAATTCCCCCAATAACTGGTAATTTTTGAGCATCCCATTGAGAAGTTAGAACAGCTTCCGAAGAGATAGCTTTGACAGAATCAAAGTCAAAATTGCCTTCTGTATCCTGATTTTCTTCTAATTTTTCTTTTGATACCTGGCTAACTTGATACTTATTGGTATTCCAGACTATGAAAATATTTCGAATTTGCGCATTAAAAATCAAAGCCAGTGACAGTAATATCAGAAATCCTGCTAGGATATTTGTCAGCAGATTTTTTCGCTTGTTTTTCTTTTTATTATTTTTATGAGACATTATTCTTCACCTTCTGTTTCATTTTCTGTCCCAACCTCTTCTTTTTCTGCCACCGCAACCGTTGTGAAAGTCACTATCTGAGCATCTTGATCCAGGCGCATTACTTTAACTCCCATAGTTGCACGTCCTGTTTGTGAAATATTGGCAAGATTGGTTCGAATCATGACACCTGTATCAGTGATAATCATCAAATCCTCATCCCCTTGAACAGTCATAAGACCGGCCAGCAAGCCATTTTTTTCGGTAATTTTAGCTGTCTGCATTCCCTTACCACCACGACCTTTTGTTGGGTATTCAGTAGCGACTGTACGCTTACCATATCCTTTTTCTGTGATAATAAGAACCTCATCTTGATCAGTAATCAAGCTGGCACCAACAACTGTGTCTCCTTCACGAAGGTTAACACCTTTCACACCAGTGGCGATACGACTCATACCACGAACGGCTGATTGATTAAAGCGAACTGCATAACCAAACTTGGTACCAATGATAATATCCATATCTCCTTCCGCCAACAAGACATTGATTAACTCATCTTCATCCTTTAAATTCAGCGCTTTGAGACCATTTTGACGAATATTGGCAAATTCCTTAACACTGGTTCTCTTCACAATACCGTGACGGGTTGTAAAGAAGAGATAAGCATCATCACTGCGATCAGACTCAACATTGATAACCGTCTGAATATTTTCGTCTTCATCCAATTTCAAGAGATTGACTACTGGTAGCCCTTTGGCAGTCCGACCATACTCAGGAATTTCATAACCTTTCAAACGATAAACTCGTCCTTTATTTGTGAAGAAGAGCAGATGATCATGGGTGCTAGTTGACACTAACTCACGAACAAAGTCATCATCTTTCACTCCTGTTCCTTGGACACCACGACCCCCACGTTTTTGAGCAGTAAATTCAGCTTGGTCCAGACGTTTAATGTATCCTTTGTTAGAAAGGGTAATTAAGACATCCGATTCTTCAATCAAGTCCTCATCCTCGAGACTCAAGACCTGTCCAACCATCAACTCTGTACGGCGTTTATCGGAAAATTTACGTTTAACTTCATCCAATTCGTCTTTGATGATTTGAGAAACACGTTCAGGCTTAGCAAGAATATCCGCTAAGTCCGCAATCAGAGCCAAGAGGTCATCATACTCAGATTGAATCTTATCGCGTTCCAAACCTGTCAAACGACGAAGACGCATGTCTAGGATGGCCTGACTTTGACGTTCAGAAAGCTTAAACTTACTCATCAACTCATCTTGTGCTTCCGCATCCGTTTCACTAGCACGAATGATACGAATCACTTCGTCGATATGGTCTAGCGCAATCAAGAGACCTTCTAAGATATGAGCGCGCGCTTCCGCTTTTTCCTTATCAAAACGTGTACGACGAACAACTACTTCTTTTTGGTGCTCGATATAAGCATCCAAAATCTGACGAAGAGACAAAATTTTCGGTATACCATTTTGGATAGCCAGCATATTGAAACCAAAGTTGGTTTGCATCTGGGTCATCTTGAAAAGATTATTGAGGATAACATTGGCTGACGCATCACGCTTGACTTCAATAACAAATCGAACACCCTCACGGTTTGACTCATCACGTACTGCTGTAATCCCCTCAATGCGTTTTTCCTGAACCAAGCGAACAATATGCTCATGCACCTTGGTTTTGTTGACCATATAAGGAAATTCTGTTACAACAATGCGCTCACGGCCAGTCTTAGTTTCTTCGATTTCGGTACGAGAACGTAGGACAATCGAACCTTTACCTGTTTCATAAGCCTTGTGGATACCTGATTTCCCCATGACAAGGGCACCTGTTGGAAAATCTGGACCAGGCAAGACTTCCATCAATTCCTTGGTAGTCACTTCAGGATTATCCATGACCAACTTCACTGCATCAATGGTTTCACCTAGATTATGAGGTGGAATATTGGTTGCCATCCCAACCGCAATACCAGTTGCTCCATTAACCAAAAGGTTTGGAAAACGCGCTGGCAAGACCAAGGGTTCCCGTTCGTTGGCATCATAGTTATCAACGAAATCAACTGTATTTTTGTTGATATCACGAAGCATTTCCAGAGCAATCTTGCTCATACGTGCCTCGGTATAACGTTGAGCGGCAGCACTATCTCCATCCATGGAACCAAAATTCCCATGACCATCTACAAGCATGTAACGGTAACTCCACCATTGAGCCATACGGACCATGGCTTCATAGATAGAGGAATCCCCGTGTGGGTGGTATTTACCCATGACATCCCCTGTAATACGAGCAGATTTTTTATGGGGTTTGTCTGGAGTAACACCCAATTCATTCATTCCGTAGAGAATGCGACGGTGAACAGGTTTTAAGCCATCTCGAACATCAGGAAGAGCTCGCGCTACGATAACACTCATGGCGTAGTCGATAAAGCTTGCCTTCATCTCCTTTGTCAGATTGACATTCACTAAATTTTTATCCTGCATTAATAAATGCCTCATTTCACAATTAGTAAGTAACAACATTATACCATAAATTCCCATCTATTTCAGCCTCTAAACCACTAAAACGTTTACATAGAGAACTATACGGCATATTCGTGACAAAGTTTTTTAAAAGTGATAGAATGAAGTTGTCTAGGGAAAATCCCCTAATAAAATTAAGGAGATGTTTAGAACAATGACTTCAACTAAACAACACAAAAAAGTTATCCTTGTCGGTGATGGTGCTGTAGGTTCATCTTACGCTTTTGCACTTGTTAACCAAGGAATTGCACAAGAGCTTGGAATTATCGAAATTCCACAATTGCATGAAAAAGCTGTTGGGGATGCGCTTGACCTTAGTCACGCCCTTGCCTTCACTTCACCTAAAAAAATCTATGCAGCTCAATACTCTGACTGTGCAGACGCTGACCTTGTTGTGATCACTGCAGGTGCGCCTCAAAAACCAGGTGAAACTCGTCTTGACCTTGTAGGTAAAAACCTTGCTATCAACAAATCAATCGTAACTCAAGTTGTTGAATCAGGTTTCAAAGGTATCTTCCTTGTTGCTGCTAACCCAGTTGACGTTTTGACTTACTCAACTTGGAAATTCTCTGGTTTCCCTAAAGAACGCGTTATCGGTTCAGGTACTTCACTTGACTCAGCTCGTTTCCGTCAAGCCCTTGCTGAAAAAATCGGTGTTGACGCTCGTTCAGTTCACGCCTATATCATGGGTGAACACGGTGACTCTGAGTTTGCCGTTTGGTCACATGCTAACGTTGCCGGTGTAAAATTGGAACAATGGTTGCAAGCTAACCGTGACTTGAATGAAGCTGACCTTGTAGAACTCTTCATTTCTGTTCGCGACGCTGCATACTCAATCATTAACAAGAAAGGTGCTACATACTACGGTATCGCTGTAGCCCTCGCTCGTATCACTAAAGCAATCCTTGACGATGAAAACGCAGTACTTCCACTTTCCGTATTCCAAGAAGGTCAATACGGAATTGAGAACGTCTTTATCGGTCAACCAGCTATCGTTGGAGCACACGGTATCGTTCGTCCAGTAAACATTCCATTGAACGATGCAGAAACTCAAAAAATGCAAGCATCTGCTAAAGAATTGCAAGCTATTATTGACGAAGCATGGAAAAATCCAGAATTCTAAGAATCTTCTAAAAATTAATTTAACTATAGACAACTCCTTGAATCATCAGGGAGTTGTTTTTTTTAGCTGTATGATATAGTCTATTGAAGTTAGAGTAGTACACAACTGCTTCTAAGATCTGGTTAAAAATTGCTTTCTTCAGATTTTATAGTGCATTGAATCTATAACGGTACGCATCTACTACTAAAACATTTCTATAAATCAATTTTCCTTTCCTACTCGATTTGTTCATATCTTATTTCAATCCATTATACATCTTCCCACAATAAAACGCATAATACCAAGGATTGTCAATACCTTATCTTATGCGTTTTTTCTGATTTCAAAGAATTTTGACTCAGCCTTCTTTTTAATTATTTTCAAAATAGGAATCAACCAACTTTTGAATGCGCCCTTCTTTAGCCGCTGGAATGGTATCTGCTAAAACAAAATTCTTCCTACTGATATCTTTAGAAAGATTTCCAAAAATAAAATTAGTCGAGATATTATAGATAATCTCAGACGGAGCAAATCCATAAACCTGATTCTCTAAAATATGCTTCAAACGTTTTTCAGAATCTGGAAATAATTGTTTCAAACCATCACTATTATAGAGGCGTTTAACCAATTCTGCAATATAGAGACCTGACTTCATATATAAATCAATAAAAGTCTTAGATGGATCATCAAAAATCCCTGGATTTTCCTTTTCCAAATCATCCACCATCCTTTTCACCACTCGTTTAGGAGTGAAAATTTGGTTGGTCTTCTGCGGTGGAATATAGTCAAAAATGTCTTCTTTTTGATCTTTAAAATAATCCGCCAACTCCTTTTTCTTGCGAAGAAATTCTTGGATAGCTTCGTCAAATGTTGCTCGATCAAAGAGATGCCCTGCAAAATCCTGCCCACCATCTCGCAAATATCTAAACTGATCAATCGTAATCCCTGTTACTTCATAAAAAACATGTTCAGGAACAAAGGTATCAAAATTATCAAGTGTTAGAGTTTGATCACCATAGGCCATAATAAAACTTGGGATGGTTCGTGCAAATCCACGAAGATGGTCACGAATCTCATCTTGAGCTGATTGTTTCAACTGTTCAACACGTTTTCTCTCAACCTGTTCGATAAACTTCTCAGGAATTTTTTCCACTTCTTTTTTGAGTGTTTGCTCTAGTTTTTCTTTGTGAATGAGCTTATTTTCTTCTAAACGTTTATCCAAATCTTCTTGAATCTTATCCTTTTGCTCCTTATCATCTGCTTCTTTAATTTGTTGCTGCAATTCTTGCTTGATACGAGCTTCAGAAATTTTTCTTTCAATGTCATTTTTTCGAATTTCATTCTCAAATGTTGCTGTAATTTGCTTCTTGATTTGGTCTGTTTCCCGAGTTTTAAGGTTGTATTCAGCTTTTAAATCTTCTACAATCACTGAAGAAACTGTCTTACTCAAATCATTTGCCAATTGTTTTTGAGTTCGTTCCTCATCTTTTGTGACTAACTCAGCAACAGATTCACCAAGCCCATAAACTTTTTCACCAAAAAGTCGCATTTGCTGATTAACTACAATTTCATGGTCTACTACTGCATTTCCCTCATCATCGACTGTAACATCTGAAAAGTCTAATAAATCAGAACTATCTTGTACCTTCCCTTCCTTTTCAACTGGCAGCTCATTTAAAATATCTAAAACTGTTTGACTAGCTTGGAAAATACCGCTGATATTATCAAATAAGAGATTGGACATAAAGCCACGTTTAAGAACTTCTCTAGCTTTTATCTGACGAGGGATGGTTAGAACTGCCTTGGCATCAATTTCAACCATCTTACCAGCACGGTCTTCGGCAATAACTGGAAAGAAGTTTAATAATTCTCTAATATTTTCTTCACGAGTTGTCGAAGTCCCGCCGCCTCCTGCAGTCGCAAGCGATAAGTTGTTGGCAAACTCATCAAAGAGAATCAAGGTTCTTTCCGGCGCAAAGTCAAATACATAGGCTTTTTCTTTGCGGAAATGATTTCCTTTGCTATCGGTCCATGAATATGGGTTCTGAGCACGAAATGCAGCCTGCATATAAAGAGCAGGTGATTTCAAATTTGATAACATCAATACACCTGTCCATTCAGGGATAGTGACCCCTGTCGTCAACTGACCAACGGAGAGGGTAATGGTTTTGTCATTCTCTGCTATCGCTTTTCTAACCAAGTCCAAGGATTTGAGTTTGACTTTATCGTCATCCTCGGACATACGCCCGTCGCCAGCAGCTAACACAATCTCATAATTTTCATAGATGGGATGTTCTTCTAGTAGAGCTTTTAAAGCTTTAGCTGAGGCTACACGTTCTAACAGCCAAAAAGTATGCTTGAGTTCGTTCCGAAGTTCTTTGGTTGAAAATGGATATTTTTCATTGCTTGACAGAGTATCTAACCAATTTCTGACATCTTGTTCATGGATAAATTTCCCTTTATCATCTGTAGCGAAAAATTCACTCAAGTCAAAAGCATAGTCAATATTTTCACCATCAAGTTGAGCGCCTTTCTCTAGCTCTTCACCAATCATCTGAGACATTTGATAGGTAAAGAGATTTAACTGAGGTAAGGTTTCATATGGATTTTCCTCTTCTTGCTCAGGCGACCAAATAGTTTTGGCTGCCTGCTCATCAGCATAAGACCAGTTATAGATTTGCTCCTCGGTAAAATCTCCCTTTGCCAATGCTTTAAATGGAGTTCCAGAAAGGTGTAAGGTAAAGTTTCGACGGATCTTATTAAAAGCTTGGTCTGTCTTAAAGGTATCAACTCCTTCGTGAGCCTCATCGATAACCAATAAATCCCAGTGGAGATCTGTAACCCATTTAAGTTTGTTATGCTCTCCACCTAGATAAGCAGAGCCTTTCAAGTCTTGAAGACTGATAAAAGCAAGTTGTCTTACATCGTCATCTAAAATACCAACAAATTCTTTTCGTGACAAGGTTGGACGACTCTTAAGGCTGTCTGATTCAGAAACAAACTTATAAGTCGTTTGACCTGCTATGAATGTTTCGAAATCATCATACCATGAGTTAGCAATGGCAGGGCGGTTTGTTACAATTAGGACATTAACAGCTTCCATTCGACGAGCTAGGTCATAGGTAGACAAGGTTTTACCAAATCGTGGTTTGGCATTCCAGAGAAATTTGCCTCCAGCATGTTCTTGGAAATAAGCTAATGTCTTAGCAACTGCTTCTTCTTGCTCTTGTCGCAGAGTATAGTCCTGTCCTTTTCCAGGTTGATAACCAGACAAATCATGCTGAACAAATTTATCGAATAGATTTTTAGATTTTTCAGGAGTTCCATTAAAATAGAACCATTCCGTCTTAGGACGACGTTCTACATCATGGAAAGACAAGAAATGGTGGAAATCATGATCCTTGAAAGTTTTCCCCTTATCAGGCTCTTCTGTATAAGCTGCATCACCAGTCCATAAGACATCTGTAGCTATATGAGCTGTATGAGTTTGCTCCTTGATACGTTGTGTGACATCACGTTCTGTATACCCAATCTTAATCCAGCCTTCATTACTGGTTACTGTCGGTGTGGTGTAGGCATAGATTTTAGGATGAATTTCTTTAGCGGTTTTTATTTCTACTGGCATAAGTTTTCCTTTTTTGAACGTTTGCTAACCAAGTCAATTTATCTAACAAATGACTTTCTCATCTCATAAGTACAAAAAGGGTCAGGGCATCGTATGCTTCCTGACCTAATCCTATGTGTCTATTATAGATCATTGAGCGCTATTTGTCAAATAAAAATACTTCTCTAATCCATCTCCCTTACATGTGTCTCAATAAAGGCAATTTCCTCTGGAGAAAGACCATATTTTTGATAGAGCTGACGGTCAATATCAGCCACTGATTGTGTCCAATCAATGTCTGAATCATTTGTAAAGTCTTGGAGTGGAACGTAATACCAAGTTTTGCGTGAGTTATGCTGAGTAACTTTCAAAACACCTAATAATACTCTAGCGAATTTAGTTTTAATAAATTTAATACAAGCATCGGCTTCAAATTTTGTTTTAAAATTACCAATAGATAAAAAAGTATCTGTATGCCCGATTAGGGGTTCCCCGATTAGGGGTGTTGATAAGACTTCACCTAAGGCACCACTTCCATTAGCTTCTGGTACAAAAACATTATAATTTTCGAATGTTTCCGGTAAATCTAAATATTTTTTATTAATATATCGATAAACACGTTCGGAGCCAATTCTTCCAAGTAGAGCAACATGGTCTTTTTCTTCTTTGTTTTTGAAAACAAAATCTAACTGAGTCAGTGATTTTGAAACAATTTTATTTTTTGTCCCTTTTCCTTGCAACTTTTCAGCATTTGGATAATCAGAAAAAAGTTCATCTGAAAATCTATAAATACCTTGAGGATAAACTAAATCAGAAAAAGTTTCAAAGTCTGGATGTTTTTCGATTTTTTTTACAATACTATTCAAAGATTCAAAAATAGTAAATACTCCGATTGGTCCCAAATCTTTATCAGCATCACGATAAGTTATTGCTACTCCACCCTTAATATCTGTTCCTGTGAATACTTTATCGCTTTTAAGCTCATAGAATTGAACTTTTAAATGCTTATCTTCTAGCATCTTTTCCATCCAATTTTTTGGAGTTTGACCGGCTTTAAATAAAAACCTTGCTGGGGTGATTAGTATAGATTTATCTGCGATTTTATAAGCTTCATCAATAAAATAGTGATATATCGGCTCATCTCTAGCTTCTCCTATTTCCTGATACGGCGGATTTCCTATCACGACATCAAATTTCATTTCACTTTCCTCGCTAGATAGGCGCTCAAAACCTATCATTCTATTCTTTTTCCAGTCTTTGATATGGGTTTTAGATTCTTCTACTTCTTGGACTTCTAGCTCATCCGCAAACAAACTCAATTGTTGAGATTGCTTTTGTTTAGCTGAATAAGGACTACTTTTTTTCAATCCATCCATCTGAAAGACATTGTAAGAAATAATAGTCGCAATTTCTTTCTTTTGCTCTAAGGTTGGTTGATTTCCAGTCTTAGCTAGATAATAGTCCTCAAAAGTTGCCAAAAGATTCTCACGCGCCAAAAGGAGAGAATCTCCTTGATACTCATAGCCATAAGAAGCTCGATAAGCTTTTTTTACAAATTCATAAAAGGTGACTTCATCTGAGACCTCACGACTAATGCGCTGCAATTTTCTATCAACAAAACCAACTCGTTCAGATAATGGAATTTCCTTACCAGTCACTGTATCATAGCGAGTTACCATATAAGGTGCTTCACCACAGGTAATTTCTAGCCATCGCACTTGGATATAATCTTCAAGATCCAGAGCTTCAAGGTCGGCTTCCACATATCCATTTTGCTTTGCGACCAACCAAGTTGGTGTAAACACTTCTGCCCTTATTTTTGTACGATCTTTTTGCTCATACTTGGATTTTTCAGATCTGGGCTGAATCAAGTTAGCATAGTTTCCAGTAACCTTACTTGGACTAATACTATCACTAGGACTAAAGCCTTTTCCTAACAAGTTATAAGAATGCGTCGCCCAAACTATATTTTTCTTTGTTGTTCTATCTTTTAAAAGTATTTTTAATAAATCAGCAGACTCCTTAGCCAACTGCTCTTCACTAATATCTATTGCCATAAGCAACCTCTCTTATATTGTAATCCCTATTATATCATATTTTAAAGAATGAAAATTTACTTGGAAAAAAGTAATTCAATAAATATCTCTCCGATGACCAACTTCTAGAGTAGCAACGACTAATTCATCATCTACAATTTGTACGATAACTCGATAATTACCAATTCTATAGCACCATTGACCAACGCGATTACCAACCAAAGCCTTTCCGTGTCGTCTTGGGTCTTCCAAAACATTGGATTGTAAATAGTTTGTAATTAGCTTCTGCGTATAACGGTCCAATTTTTTCAATTGCTTGATGAATCGTCTTGTCGGAACTAATTTATACAAATTATTCATCCTACAAGCCTAAATCATGCATCATTTCTTCCCAAGTAATGGGTTCAACTCCTTTTTCCAAGTCTTCTAAATACTCTTGATAGGCTAAATCTGCCACACGAGCATCGTATTCGTCTTCTAGAGCTTCAAGAGTTTTGGTGCGGATCAGTTCCGACAGGGAAACTCCTTCAAACTTAGCCATTGCTTTCATAAATGTTTTATCAGCTTCAGAAACTTTTAATGTAATAGTAGTCATCTTTTGCACTCCCTTTTTTAATGGTAACACCATTGTATTACTTTTTAGGTGTTCAGTCAATATAAAAAGAACACCTTCTCAGCGTTCTTTCTATATATCTGTCAATGGTGTTGCGGTATCTGGTGAGGTATCATAAACCTTAAAGTCTACTCCAACTCCCAGATCAGCTTGTGCTAGCTGGTTGACCATAGTCATGTGAGCCAGCTCCTTGATATTGTTTTCCTTAGACAAGTGACCAAGATAGATTTTCTTAGTGCGATTTCCTAGCGTCCGAATCATGGCTTCGGCACCATCTTCGTTAGAAAGGTGACCCAGATCCGATAGGATTCGTTGTTTGAGTCGCCAAGCGTAAGAACCTGCTCGCAAAATCTCTACATCATGGTTGGACTCGATAAGATAGCCGTCCGCATTTTCGACAATCCCTGCCATACGGTCACTGACATAACCTGTATCTGTCAAAAGGACAAAACTTTTATCATCCTTCATAAAGCGATAGAACTGCGGTGCGACTGCATCATGGCTTACACCAAAACTCTCGACGTCAATATCTCCAAAGGTTTTGGTTTTGCCCATCTCAAAGATATGCTTTTGCGAAGAATCCACCTTGCCAAGATATTTACTATTTTCCATAGCTTGCCAGGTCTTTTCATTGGCATAAAGATCCATACCATACTTGCGAGCCAAAACACCCACTCCATGGATATGGTCTGAATGCTCATGCGTAATCAAGATGGCATCCAAGTCTTCTGGCTTGCGATTTATTTCAGCAAGTAGGCTAGTAATTTTCTTACCAGACAGCCCTGCATCCACTAAAAGCTTCTTTTTTGGGGTTTCCAGATAAAAGGAATTTCCACTGGAACCTGACGCTAAAATACTATATTTAAAGCCTATTTCACTCATTCTAGTCTTCTACTTCATCCTCCCATACTTCTTCTTTCACTGCATCCTTATCATAAGGGAGCACAATGGTAAAGGTTGATCCCTTACCGTATTCACTCTTGGCCCAAATAAAGCCCTTATGTTGTTTGATAATTTCTTTGGCAATAGACAGTCCCAAACCTGTACCACCTTGTGCACGACTTCTAGCACGATCCACACGATAAAAACGGTCAAAGATACGTGGTAAATCCTGCTTAGGAATCCCTAAACCCTGGTCAGAAATGGATAAAATCATCTGGTCTTCAGTTGTCTTCATTCTGACAGTGATTTTACCCCCATCTGGCGAATACTTAATGGCATTATTTAAAATATTGTCGACAACCTGCGTCATCTTATCTGTATCAATTTCCATCCAGATAGAATTGATAGGATAATCTCTCACCAACTCATATTTTTTCTCCTTTTCCTGTCCTTTCATCTTGTCAAAACGGTTGAGGATAAAGGTAATAAAGGCAGTGAAGTTAATCAGTTCCACATCCAGATGACTGGTAGCATTATCAATCCGTGAGAGATGGAGGAGATCCGTCACCATGCGCATCATACGGTTGGTTTCGTCAAGAGACACCTTGATAAAGTCTGGTGCTACAGTTTCACACAAAGCTCCCTCATCCAAGGCTTCAAGATAAGATTTCACGCTGGTTAAAGGAGTCCGTAACTCATGGCTAACATTGGACACAAAGAGTCTCCGTTCGCGTTCTTCCTTCTCCTGCTCCGTCGTATCATGCAAAACAGCCACCAAACCTGAAATAAAGCCAGACTCTCGACGAATCAAGGCAAAGCGAACTCGAAGGCTCAGATATTCGCCATTGATGTCTTGGGAATCTAGCAACAATTCTGGACTTTGGGTAATCAAATCACGCAATTCATAGTCTTCTTCTATCTTGAGTACTTCCAAAATGCTTCTATTCAGAACATCTTCTTTAACCAATCCCAGTTGCTTCTTGGCTGTATCGTTAATCATGATAATCTGCCCCCGACGATTGGTCGCAAGAACCCCATCTGTCATATAAAACAGAATACTATTTAGCCTCTTACTCTCTTGTTCTAGATTTTCCTGAGTGAGACGAATAACCTCCGACAAGTCATTCAAATTATTGGTAATATTGGTGATTTCAGACCCACCTTGCATATCAAGAACCTTGGAATAATCTCCTGCAATCAAATCTTTAACCTTTTGATTGATTTGCTTCAACCGAATATTATCACGTCTATTCTCTAGTAATAAGAGGGTCACAACAAGGATGAAACCTAACAAAATCAGGATAAAGATAAAATCTCTGGTAAAAATGGTTTGTTTCAGTAAATCAAGCATTATTTCTCATGTAATACCCTACACCACGGCGCGTCAAGATATACTCTGGTCGGCTGGGCGTATCTTCAATCTTCTCACGCAGACGTCGGACAGTCACATCAACCGTACGGACATCACCAAAATAGTCATAACCCCAGACAGTCTCAAGCAAGTGTTCGCGCGTAATGACTTGACCTGTATGCGATGCCAAATGATACAAAAGCTCAAACTCACGATGGGTTAAGTCTAGTTCTTCGCCATATTTTTTAGCCACGTAGGCGTCTGGAACAATTTCTAAATCCCCAATTTGGATAGGCTGAGGTTTACTTTCTGCTTCCTGCCCATCTACTGGCATAGGTTGAGAACGACGCAGCAAAGCTTTAACACGCGCCTGCAACTCACGATTGGAGAAGGGTTTTGTCACATAGTCATCTGCTCCAAGCTCTAAACCGATAACCTTATCAAATTCACTATCCTTAGCTGACAGCATGATAATAGGCACACTACTGGTCTTGCGAATGGTCTTAGCAACTTCTAAACCATCAATTTCTGGAAGCATCAAATCCAGAATAATAATATCTGGCTGCTCTGCTTCAAATTGTTCTAGCGCTTCACGACCATTAAAAGCAGTTACAACTTCGTAACCTTCCTTGGTCATATTAAACTTGATAATATCCGAGATTGGTTTCTCATCATCTACAATTAGTATTTTTTTCATATGTTCACCTTTTTCTCTACTATTATAGCAAAAAAATAACAAGAAGACACGATAGCTAGTCTTTGCTACTGTCTAAGTTGGCTTTTGCATAAGCCTGCCAGATTTTTTGTTGGGGTTTGGCAAGTGGGTAATTCTTAAACTCTTCTGGTGAAAGCCAGCGAACTTCCCTATCTGAAAAATCATGGTAGTCACTCACCTGACCTGCTACAATTTGAACATGCCACTTGCGATGGCTAAAGACATGCTTGACAGTCTCAAAATAAGCATCAAGCCAATCAACTTCTAGGTCATAGTCCTGCTGGAAACTCTCTTCTGGACTGGGACCAAAGTTCACACTTTCTTCCGCAACCTGATGAAAGAGGTCAAACTGCTCTTCTTGCGAAAAGTTATCAACTTCTATCAATGGGAAATGCCAAAAACCTGCCAATAGCTTTTCACTTTCATTTTTTTCAAGTAAAAATTGTCCCTGAGTATTTTTGACCACCAAGGCTTTTAGATAAATGGGAACTGGCTTTTTCTTGGGAGCCTTGATTGGATAACGGTCCATGGTTCCATTCTGATATGCCGCACTAAAGTCCTTGACTGGGCTTTCTTCAGGTCTGGGATTTACAGGAGACTCAATATCAGACCCCAAGTCCATCAAAGCTTGATTAAAATCACCCGGACGCTCTGGGTCAATCAAGATTTCCATCATTGCCTGAAAAATTTTGCGATTACTTGGAATCCCAATATCATGGTTGACTTCAAACAGACGCGCCAAGACCCGCATGACATTACCATCTACAGCTGGCTCAGGCAAGTTAAAAGCGATACTGGAAATAGCTCCTGCTGTGTAAGGGCCAATCCCTTTCAAACTGGAAATTCCTTCATAGGTATTTGGAAATTGGCCACCAAAATCAGTCATAATCTGCTGGGCTGCAGCCTGCATATTGCGTACTCGAGAATAATATCCCAGTCCCTCCCAAGCCTTCAACAAACGCTCTTCAGGCGCATTCGCCAAACTTTCGACAGTTGGAAACCAGTCCAGGAATCTTTCGTAGTAAGGGATAACTGTATCCACCCTGGTCTGCTGGAGCATAATTTCAGAAACCCAGATATGATAAGGATTTTTACTTCTACGCCAGGGTAAATCTCTTTTGTTTTCATCATACCAACTGAGAAGTTTCTCACGGAAAGAAATAATCTTCTCCTCTGGCCACATGGCAATACCATATTCTTTCAAATCTAACATATCTCTAGTATAACACAGAAGACTCTAACTGTCCTTTTCCTAGTATTAATACTCTTCGAAAATCTCTTCAAACCACGTCAACGTCGCCTTGCCGTAGGTATGGTTCCTGACTTCGTCAGTCTTATCTGCAACCTCAAAGCAGTGCTTTGAGCAACCTGCGGCTAGTTTCCTAGTTTGCTCTTTGATTTTCATTGAGTATAAAAAGCCTCTTCCCAAGGGAAAGAGGACTAAATTTTATTGATGAACTGCTTGCAGCAAATAAGAAATAGGTAGGGCAAAAATATTTAAACTCAAAAAACGCATAATATCCGGTGTTGAAAAACCTTGATATTATGCGCTCTATTATGGGAAAATTTACTTCATTTTCTCCTGAAATTGAGTTTTTACCCAGTCTCTCAAAGTCAATTTCAATCCACTAGAACAAGCCTAGAACGGTTCCATCGCTTTCAACATCCATGTTGAGAGCTGCTGGACGTTTTGGTAGGCCTGGCATGGTCATCACATCGCCAGTTAGGGCAACGATGAAGCCTGCACCTAATTTTGGCACCAATTCGCGAATGGTAATTTCAAAGTTTTCAGGTGCTCCAAGTGCATTTGGATTATCTGAAAAACTATATTGAGTTTTTGCCATACAGATTGGCAATTTGTCCCAACCGTTTTGAACGATTTGAGCAATTTGTGTTTGAGCTTTCTTCTCAAAGTTTACTTTGCTACCACGGTAGATTTCAGTAACAATCTTTTCAATCTTTTCTTGAACAGAAAGGTCATTGTCATACAAACGTTTATAGTTAGCTGGATTTTCAGCGATAGTCTTGACAACCGCTTCAGCAAGAGCTACTCCACCTTCTGCACCATCAGCCCAGACACTTGCCAACTCAACTGGTACATCGATTGAGGCACAAAGTTCTTTCAAGGCTGCGATTTCTGCTTCAGTATCAGAGACAAATTCATTGATTGCTACAACTGCTGGAATACCGAACTTACGGATGTTCTCAACATGGCGTTTCAAGTTGGCAAAACCGGCACGAACTGCCTCAACATTTTCCTCTGTAAGAGCATCTTTAGCCACACCACCATTCATCTTAAGGGCACGAAGGGTTGCGACAATGACAACTGCATCTGGAGATGTTGGCAAGTTTGGTGTCTTAATATCAAGGAATTTCTCGGCACCAAGGTCTGCACCAAAACCAGCTTCAGTAACTGTGTAATCAGCCAAGTGAAGGGCTGTTGTAGTTGCCAAGACAGAGTTACATCCGTGAGCGATATTGGCAAATGGACCACCGTGTACAAAGGCAGGTGTTCCGTAAATTGTCTGAACCAAGTTCGGCTTAATCGCATCCTTCAAAATCAAAGCCAAGGCACCCTCAACCTTCAAATCGCCAACAGAAACTGGTGTACGGTCGTAACGATAACCGATAACAATATTGGACAAACGACGTTTCAAGTCCTCGATGTCCGTTGCCAAGCAAAGAATTGCCATGATTTCGGAAGCAACTGTAATGTCAAATCCATCCTCACGTGGAATACCGTTTAGAGGGCCACCAAGTCCAACAGTTACATGACGAAGGGCGCGATCATTCAAGTCCACAACGCGTTTCCAGAGGATACGACGTTGGTCAATTCCCAACTCATTCCCTTGATGTAAGTGGTTGTCAATCAAGGCAGAAAGGGCATTGTTGGCAGTTGTAATAGCATGCATATCTCCAGTAAAGTGGAGGTTGATGTCTTCCATTGGCAGAACTTGTGCATACCCACCACCAGCAGCACCACCCTTGATCCCCATGACTGGACCAAGAGACGGTTCGCGGATAGCAATCATGGTTTTTTTGCCAATCTTGTTCAAGGCATCCGCAAGACCAATGGTAAGCGTCGACTTTCCTTCACCTGCAGGTGTTGGATTGATGGCAGTAACCAAAATCAATTTCCCAACTGGATTGCTCTCAACTGCACGAATTTTATCAAAGCTAAGCTTAGCCTTGTACTTTCCATACAACTCCAAATCATCGTAAGAAATACCAAGTTTCTCTACAACATCAACGATTGGCTTCAACTCAATACTCTGTGCGATTTCAATATCTGTTTTCATTCAAAACTCCTCTAACCTCTTATATGATAATTCATTATATCACAAAACAAGATTTTTAACATCCTCAAACTCTCTAAACGTTCGTAAATATCCATTTTTTTAAGGTTTTTAGAGCCCTTTCTTAAATTTTATATGGCTTTATAGTTTGAAACTATAGTAAATATTCGTTTCTACCAAAAATTTATCACTTTCATTTTACTTACCGTTTATTTTTGTGTACAATAGTGCTATGAAAATTTTAGTTACATCGGGCGGTACCAGCGAAGCTATCGATAGCGTCCGCTCTATCACTAACCATTCTACAGGTCACTTGGGGAAAATCATCACAGAAACCTTGCTTGCTTCAGGACATGAAGTTTGTTTAATGACGACAAAACGAGCTTTGAAGCCAGAATCCCATCCCAACCTAATCATTCGAGAAATTAACAATACCAAGGATCTTCTACTGGAAATGCAAGAACGGGTTGCAGATTATCAGGTTTTGATTCACTCAATGGCGGTGTCCGACTACACTCCTGTTTATATGACAGGGCTTGAGGAAGTTCAGGCTAGCTCCAATCTAGAAGAATTTTTAAACAAGCAGAATCATCAGGCCAAGATTTCTTCAACTGATGAGGTTCAGGTTTTGTTCCTTAAAAAGACACCCAAAATCATATCCCTAGTCAAGGAATGGAATCCTACTATTCATCTGATTGGTTTCAAACTGCTGGTTGATGTTACCGAAGATCATCTGGTTGACATTGCACGAAAAAGTCTTTTCAAAAATCAAGCAGATTTAATCATAGCAAATGACCTGACTCAAATTTCAGCAAACCAGCACAGAGCTATCTTTGTTGAGAAAGATCAGCTTCAAACAGTCCAGACTAAAGAAGAAATTGCAGAACTCCTCCTTGAAAAAATTCAAGCCTACCATTCATAGAAAGGAAAGCTATGGCAAACATTCTCTTGGCTGTAACGGGATCAATCGCCTCTTACAAGTCGGCAGATTTAGTCAGTTTTCTAAAAAAACAAGGTCATCAAGTCACTGTTTTAATGACTCAGGCTGCTACAGAGTTTATCCAACCTTTGACACTACAGGTACTCTCACAGAATCCTGTTCACTTGTATGTCATGAAGGAACCTTATCCTGACCAAGTCAATCATATCGAACTTGGAAAAAAGGCGGATTTATTTATCGTGGCCCCTGCAACTGCTAACACTATTGCAAAACTAGCCCACGGCTTTGCGGATAACATGGTAACCTGTACAGCTCTAGCCCTGCCCAGTCATATTCCCAAACTCATCGCACCAGCTATGAATACAAAAATGTATGACCATCCAGCAACTCAGGCTAATCTGAAAACATTAGAAGCCTACGGCTATCAGCTGATTGCTCCTAAGGAATCCCTACTAGCTTGTGGCGACCATGGACGAGGAGCTTTAGCCGACCTCACAATTATTTTAGAAAGAATAAAGGAAACTCTCGATGAAAAAACGCTCTAATATTGCACCCATTGCTATCTTCTTTGCAACCATGCTTGTGATTCATTTTCTAAGCTCACTTATCTTTAACCTTTTTCCATTTCCAATCAAACCGACCATTGTTCATATTCCTGTCATTATTGCCAGCATTATCTACGGTCCACGAGTTGGGGTTACACTTGGATTTTTGATGGGGCTGCTTAGCTTAACGGTTAACACGATTACAATTCTACCGACAAGCTACCTCTTCTCCCCATTTGTACCAAACGGAAACATCTACTCAGCTATCATTGCCATCGTTCCACGTATTTTGATTGGTTTAACTCCTTATCTAGTCTATAAACTGATGAAAAATAAAACTGGTCTGATTTTAGCTGGTGCCCTTGGTTCACTTACCAACACAGTCTTTGTCCTTGGTGGAATTTTCTACCTTTTTGGAAATGTCTTTGATGGTAATATTCAAAAACTCCTGGCAACCGTTATCTCAACAAACTCCATTGCCGAATTAGTCATTTCCGCAGTTCTAACCCTAGCCATTGTTCCACGACTACAAACCTTGAAGAAATAAAAACAATCTCCGCTTTCATGCTTGAAGGTGGAGATTTTGCTCTATACAGTTTCTTTTTAGTGAAATCTTTACTAACTTTTAACTAAAAAAAACGACCTATAAACCTAAGTAAATCCTTGCTTTATTGTCTTTTTTATTGTACTATACTAGTGTATATACAGTTAAAAAGGAGATTCTTATGAACACACAGAAAAAGACACAATTTATGACAATGACTGCCCTTTTAACGGCTATTGCGATTTTGATTCCAATTGTTATGCCTTTTAAGATTGTCATTCCACCTGCTTCTTACACTTTGGGAAGCCACATCGCTATTTTTATCGCTATGTTCTTGTCGCCCTTGATGGCAGTTTTTGTCATCCTAGCCTCTAGTTTTGGATTTTTGATGGCTGGCTATCCCATGGTTATCGTTTTTCGAGCTTTTTCCCATATCTTTTTTGGGACTTTGGGGGCTCTTTACCTACAAAAATTCCCCGATACCCTAGATAAACCAAAAGCTTCCTGGATTTTCAACTTTGTTTTGGCTGTTGTTCATGCCCTTGCTGAAGTATTGGCCTGTGTCGTTTTTTACGCAACTTCTGGTACCAATGTAGAAAATATGTTTTATGTTCTATTTGTACTAGTTGGATTTGGTACAATTATCCATAGTATGGTAGACTATACATTAGCACTAGCTGTCTATAAAGTGCTTCGAAAACGCCGTTAAAAGGAAGAACTATGACAAAAGATCGCAAACAAGCCCTGCTCCAACTCTTGAAAGAAGCTCCTAAAGCCCTCAATGGCCAAAGATTAGCTGAGCACTTTCATGTCACTCGACAAGTTATTGTTCAAGATATTGCAATTTTAAGAGCTGATGGATCTCCAATTCTATCTACCAATCGTGGTTATATCTATAAAGATGCTAATGCAAATACTTATCATCACAAATTATTTAAGGTCAAGCATGAAGTTGAAGAAATTGGACGAGAATTACTTGCTATCGTAGATAATGGTGGTCGCGTTCAAAATATCTTGATTGATCATCCTGTTTATGGAGAGATTGAAACCTTACTAAAACTGACCTGTCGCCGCGACGTGCAACATTTTCTAGAACAAGTTGAACGTTCTGACTTTAAGCCAATTTCTGAGTTAACAGATGGTATTCATTATCACCTAGTTGAAGCCGAGACACAACAAGACCTCCACTATATCGAGGAGGCCTTGGAGCAGCTCGGTTATTTAGTAAAAGACTAGAAGATTTTCTTTTCCCAGCCATCTTCTGTACGATGGCGGTAGAAAAACTCTGACTTGTCGGGAGCTTCCATCATCTCCATCAAGGGTAACATATCATAGGCCAGATCCAAGTTTGGAATCTGGTCTTTTTGCACCCAAGAAACTTCTCCCTCTTCTGAAGAGCGAAGGGTACCAAAGAACTCAGTCGCCTTATAACAAACGACAATATAGCGCCCACCTGTATCTAGTGGCCAATTTTTAATACCGACAAGTTGAGGATTTTGGATAGTCAATCCTGTTTCTTCATAGATTTCACGAATGACGGACTCTGCAAAAGACTCGCCATTTTCTACATGACCTCCTGGAAAGGCATAACCAGACCAGCGATTGTTTTCAGGGGCGCGATACTGCATCACCACGCGCTGCGTTTCGAGGTCTTCAATCAGACAAATGTTTGTTAAAATCGTTAATTGGGAACGGGACATAAATTTACTCGCTTTCTAATTTATTACATTTTCAGACTTGGTACCATATTAGCTTTTACTTTTGAGAATTATTTAGAATAGAATACCATCCGTTTTTCCTTCATAGGCTTTCCAAGTTCAAGTATTTTTTCTTGTCCATCAAAAGTAAAACCCATTTTTTGATAGAAAGCAATGGCTCGCTTGTTATCTTTCAATACCCATAAGAAAATTTCAGAAAAATGATTAAGAGCAGTCAAAGCCGCTTTCATTAACTTTTGTGCTATGCCTTTTCCGTAATAGTCTTTTAAAACATAGAAAGCAATAATTTCACCAGCTTGAATAGTCTCATCACGAAAGTTACCATAACTGATAAAACCAACTACCTTCAGATCATCTATCGCAATCAATGTATTTTCTGGATACTTTTGACTAAAGAGTCGACATCTTTCTAATGTCATTGTCTCCTGAAATTCTGCAGGCAAAAGGTCATCATAAGCCTCTCTCCACGTTTGCCAGTGAACGAGGGATTTATCTTCTATCTCTTCAGGAGTTTCCATTGATTTGATAATAACCGTCATTTATTTTCTCCCAGTCTTCTCTCAAAATACCATATTTAATACTATCAAAATATTTACCTTGATAATAACGAACTTTTGGAATATGAGCTTCTTTTTTCATTCTTAATTTTTCAGCAAGTTTCATCATACCAAGATTTCCTGACCAAGTTGTCAAACCCAGATGCTCCAACTCCAAGTAATCCTGAAACGTCCTATCTATCCACTGCAACATAGCAACTTTCCCAATACCAGTGTTCCAGAATTTTTTATCATAAATACCAATTCCCAATTCCATCCATCTTGTTTCTTTACATACCCAATAACGCGAAACAGTCCCAACTAGTTTATCATCAACAAAAATACCAAGGCGATTTGAGTGGCTTAAAATGGATTCTGATTTTTGTAGTTCGAATTCTTTAAAATTTGAAAAATACTGATAATCATCATAATAGGGAGCATCATACTGTTTCCAAACTGGATTAAGCTGTGAATAAGCCATTTCCCATAAAGACATCAAATCTTCTTTCTTTAACTTTCTTAAATAAATCATACTATTCCCCTAATCCAAGACCTTGACTTCCAGCATCATATCACGAATCTGAGCTGCTAGTTCAAAGTCAAGCACTTCAACTGCTTCTTGCATTTGTTTCTCAAGCTTTTTGACTAGTTCTTTGCACTCTTGTTTGTTGAGGCTATTGATGTCGACTTCCTTGTCCTCTTCCTTAGCAACTGCCTTGGTCACAGCAATCAGGTCACGGATTTCTTTCTTGATTGTCTGAGGCACAATACCGTGTTCTTCATTATAAGCCATCTGGATTTTGCGACGACGGGCAGTTTCATCGATAGCACGTTGCATAGACTGGGTAACCGTGTCCGCATACATGATGACATGCCCTTCACTGTTACGGGCAGCACGACCAATGGTCTGGATGAGTCCACGTTCGTTACGAAGGAAACCTTCCTTGTCAGCATCGAGAATAGCTACGAGACTCACTTCAGGAACATCAATCCCTTCACGTAGGAGGTTGATTCCAACCAAGACGTCAAAGACACCCAAGCGCAGGTCACGGATGATCTCCGTCCGTTCCAAAGTCTTGATATCCGAGTGCATGTACTTGACCTTGATGCCCATTTCCTTGAAGTAGTCAGTCAAGTCTTCTGCCATTTTCTTAGTCAAAGTTGTGATAAAGGTTCGTTCGTTCTTTTCAACACGGGCATTGATTTCACCCAAAAGGTCATCAATCTGTCCCATAGTCGGACGGACTTCCACCTCAGGATCCAAGAGTCCCGTTGGACGAATGATTTGCTCAATTACTGTCTCGGTCTGTTCATTTTCATAGTCGCCCGGTGTCGCTGAAACGTAAACAATCTGATGGACATGGCTTTCAAACTCTTCACGACGGAGAGGACGATTATCCAGAGCAGACGGCAAACGAAAACCATAATTTACTAGCATTTCTTTACGCGAACGGTCTCCATTGTACATGCCCTTGATTTGTCCCATGGTCATGTGGCTCTCATCAATCATGATCAAGAAATCATCTGGGAAGAAATCGAGAAGGGTATAAGGAGGCTCACCCTCACTCCGTCCATCCATGTGACGTGAATAGTTCTCAACCCCGTTGGTATAGCCCATCTCACGCAACATTTCGATATCATACTCTGTCCGCTGTTTCAAACGTTGGGCTTCAAGTAGTTTGCCTTCCTTTTCAAAGACAGCTAGTTGCTCTTCTAATTCGCCCTGAATTTTAGCAATGGCAACTTCCATGTGGTCGTCATTGGTCACAAAGTGTGTCGCTGGAAAAATCGCCAAATGATCCACTTCTCCTAAGACCTGTCCTGTCAGAGCCTCAACCTCACGAATACGGTCAATTTCGTCTCCAAAAAATTCTACTCGAAAAGCGTGCTCATCACGAGAGGCTGGGAAAATCTCTACCACATCCCCACGCACACGAAATCTTCCCCGTTGGAAATCAATATCGTTTCGCTCAAACTGGATGTCAACTAAGTCATTCAAGAGTTTATCACGAGAAATCTCTAGACCAGGACGGAGACTAACGACACTGTCAGCGTATTCCTTGGGCGAACCCAAACCATAGATACAAGAGACTGAGGCCACGACAATAACATCATTACGCTCCAAAAGGGCCGAAGTAGCGGAGTGGCGAAGCTTGTCAATCTCGTCATTGACAGAACTATCCTTCTCAATATAGGTATCGCTAGAAGGGACATAGGCCTCTGGCTGGTAATAATCATAGTAGGATACGAAGTACTCAACTGCATTTTCAGGGAAAAATTCTTTAAACTCCCCATAGAGCTGTCCTGCCAGAGTTTTATTGTGGGCAATGACCAGAGTGGGTTTATTGACTTTGGAAATGACCTGACTCATGGTATAGGTCTTCCCTGTTCCGGTCGCCCCCATCAGAATCTGAGCTTTTTCTCCACCCTCGATATTATCAACCAACTGCTCGATAGCTTGGGGTTGATCTCCTGATGGTTGATATTTTGATACTAGTTTAAATTGATTATCTGTAATGCGGTTAATCATAAGAATCCTCTCTCCATGTGCTATTCCTATTTTAGCATACTTGTAGCATTTTCACGAAGAAAAGGACGGACCGAAGTCACATCCTTTCATTTTCTTTCTTTAATTGATAAGCGAGATAAAGAATCAGCAGAAACAAAATAATACTGGACACGATGGAACCCTCAATACCAAAAGAACCACCTGATAGCCAATCTTGATTGCCTTGTGGTAAAAAGGTCATCAGAGACGTTCCTGACGGTTGACCACTAACTAAAATCCCAAAGAGATTACCCTGAGCAAAATTCCAAGCACCATGAATACCTGCAACACCCCAAACTGTATCAGTTTTGAGAAGGTAAAGAGCCATGGCAACTCCGAATAAAAAGAGATTTACTAGAGATAGAGGGGTGAGGCCAGAATTGCCCATATGAAGCAGGGTAAAGAACAGGCTAGATATAAGAATAGCTAGTTTTAGATTGGTTCTTGAGGCCAATTGAGGAAGTAGCCAAGCACGGGCCACCACTTCTTCTGCTGTCCCCTGTAAAATCCAAAATGGGATAGTAAAGACGACAAAGGCAAGAGAATAAGGATTCAAGTGAATGGATTCCAAACGATATTGACCTAAGACCACTAAACCTAACAAGGTCAGAAGAAAAAGTGCCAAACCTAGACCAAATCCTTTAAGGAGATTGCTGAGGAAATTCTCTCTATAAAATCCCAAAGTTCGAATAGGTCTTTTCTCAACTTTTCTAGTCCATCTAAACACAGTATTGAGAATGAAACCAAAGGCCAGTAAATCTAAAATTAAATGAAAGTCACCTGTTTTATCCGTCAAGCTCTGATGCAAGGTCTGCAAATAGGTTGCAAGATTTTGACCAACCTCTCCAAAATTTCTAGCAAGTCCGATGAGAGCTAACAAACTAATACCATACAGAGTATAAGCCACAAACTCTCCTATGAAGACAAAAGCAAAGGCTAACAAGGGGCTTGTGTAAATGTTTAAACTCATTTTTGAAGCTTGGAAGTCTTTAAATATTCTTTTGTTCTTCATATCCCTATCCTCTTTTCTTCTATATATACTATTATTATAGCACTTTTTAATAGCAATTCAAGAAAGAAAGAAAGAAAGAAAAGAAAAAACAATGTTACATTTTCTGACACAGGAATATAAAAATTTGCCTTTTTTTACTTTTTCTGATATAATGGGAAAATATTCGGAAAAGGAGACTAAAAATGAAGAAAAAATTTCTAGCATTTTTGCTAATTTTATTCCCAATTTTCTCATTAGGTATTGCAAAAGCTGAGACGATTAAGATTGTGTCTGATACTGCCTATGCGCCTTTTGAGTTTAAAGATTCAGATCAAACTTATAAAGGAATTGATGTTGACATTATTAACAAAGTCGCTGAGATTAAAGGATGGAACATTCAGATGTCCTATCCTGGATTTGACGCAGCGGTCAATGCGGTTCAAGCTGGTCAAGCTGACGCTATCATGGCAGGGATGACAAAGACAAAAGAACGTGAAAAAGTTTTCACCATGTCTGATACTTACTATGATACAAAAGTTGTCATTGCAACTACTAAGTCACACAAGATTAGTAAATATGACCAATTAAAAGGAAAAACTGTTGGTGTTAAAAACGGAACAGCCGCTCAACGTTTCCTTGAAAGTATCAAGGATAAATACGGTTTTACTATTAAAACATTTGACACTGGTGATTTGATGAACAACAGCTTGACTGCTGGTGCCATCGATGCCATGATGGATGACAAACCTGTTATCGAGTATGCCATTAACCAAGGTCAAGACCTTCATATTGAAATGGATGGGGAAGCTGTAGGAAGTTTTGCTTTCGGTGTTAAAAAAGGAAGCAAATACGAACACCTGGTTACTGAATTTAACCAAGCCTTAGCTGAAATGAAAAAAGATGGTAGTCTTGATAAAATCATCAAGAAATGGACTGCTTCATCATCTTCAGCAGTGCCAACTACAACTACTCTTGCAGGCTTCAAAGCCATTCCTGTTAAAGCTAAATACATCATTGCCAGCGATTCTTCTTTTGCACCTTTTGTTTTCCAAAATTCAAGCAACCAATACACTGGTATTGATATGGAATTGATTAAGGCAATCGCTAAAGATCAAGGTTTTGAAATTGAAATCACCAACCCTGGTTTTGATGCCGCTATCAGTGCTGTTCAAGCTGGACAAGCTGATGGTATCATTGCTGGTATGTCTGTCACAGATGCTCGTAAGGCAACTTTTGACTTCTCAGAATCATACTACACTGCCAATACCATTCTTGGTGTCAAAGAATCAAGCAATATTGCTTCTTATGAAGATCTAAAAGGAAAGACAGTTGGTGTTAAAAACGGAACTGCTTCTCAAACCTTCCTAACAGAAAATCAAAGCAAATACGGCTACAAAATCAAAACCTTCGCTGATGGTTCGTCAATGTATGACAGTTTAAACACTGGTGCCATTGATGCCGTTATGGATGATGAGCCTGTTCTCAAATATTCTATCAGCCAAGGGCAAAAATTGAAAACACCAATCGCTGGAACTCCAATCGGTGAAACAGCCTTTGCTGTTAAAAAAGGAGCAAATCCAGAATTGATTGAGATGTTCAACAACGGACTTGCAAACCTTAAAGCAAACGGAGAATTCCAAAAGATTCTTGATAAATACCTAGCTAGCGAATCTTCAACTGCTTCAACAAGCACTGTTGATGAGACAACTATCTGGGGCTTGCTTCAAAACAACTACAAACAACTCCTTAGCGGGCTTGGTATCACTCTTGCTCTAGCTCTTATCTCATTTGCTATTGCCATTGTTATCGGGATTATCTTTGGTATGTTTAGTGTCAGCCCATACAAATCTCTTCGTGTGATCTCTGAGATTTTCGTTGACGTTATCCGTGGTATTCCTTTGATGATTCTTGCAGCCTTCATCTTCTGGGGAATTCCAAACTTCATCGAGTCTATCACAGGTCTACAAAGTCCAATTAACGACTTTGTAGCTGGTACCATTGCCCTCTCACTCAATGCAGCCGCCTATATCGCTGAGATCGTTCGTGGTGGTATTCAGGCCGTTCCGGTTGGTCAAATGGAAGCCAGCCGAAGCTTGGGGATCTCTTATGGAAAAACCATGCGTAAGATTATCTTGCCACAAGCAACTAAATTGATGTTGCCAAACTTTGTTAACCAATTCGTTATCGCTCTTAAAGATACAACTATCGTATCTGCTATCGGTTTGGTTGAACTCTTCCAAACTGGTAAGATTATCATTGCCCGTAACTACCAAAGTTTCAAGATGTATGCAATCCTTGCTATCTTCTATCTTGTAATTATCACGCTTTTGACTAAACTAGCGAAACGCTTAGAAAAGAGGATTCGTTAATGGCAAAATTAAAAATTGATGTAAATGATTTACACAAAAGCTACGGAAAAAATGAAGTTTTAAAAGGAATTACGACCAAGTTCTATGAAGGAGATGTTGTTTGTATCATCGGTCCTTCGGGTTCTGGTAAGTCAACTTTCCTTCGTAGCCTAAATCTTTTGGAAGAAGTTACTAGCGGTCACATCACTGTGAACGGTTATGACTTAACTGAAAAAACAACCAACGTTGACCACGTCCGTGAAAATATCGGAATGGTGTTCCAACACTTCAATCTCTTCCCACACATGTCTGTTTTGGACAACATCACCTTTGCTCCTATTGAGCACAAGTTGATGACCAAGGAAGAAGCTGAAAAATTGGGAATGGAGTTGCTTGAAAAGGTTGGTCTAGCAGATAAGGCTAAGGCCTGTCCAGATAGCCTATCAGGTGGTCAAAAACAACGTGTGGCCATCGCTCGTGGTCTAGCAATGAATCCAGACATCATGCTCTTTGATGAACCAACTTCTGCCCTTGACCCTGAAATGGTCGGAGACGTACTAAACGTTATGAAGGAATTGGCTGAGCAAGGTATGACCATGATTATCGTAACCCATGAGATGGGATTCGCTCGTCAGGTTGCCAACCGAGTTATCTTTACTGCGGACGGTGAATTCCTAGAAGACGGAACACCTGATCAAATCTTTGATACCCCACAACACCCACGTCTGAAAGATTTCTTGGACAAGGTCTTAAACGTCTAAACGCAAACTGTAAGGATTTCCTTGCAGTTTTTTTCTACCTCGTATTGGATTTTTTGATTTTTCGGAAAATTATGTTAGAATTAAGTTTATGAAATGAGGTTTCCTCATACCTAGCAAGACTAGGAATAAAAATAGAAATTAGGTAGCTAGATGTCATCTAAGGTTATTGTTACAATTTTCGGTGCGAGTGGAGACCTGGCTAAACGCAAGCTCTACCCTTCCCTATTTAGACTATATAAATCCGGCAATCTTTCCAAACATTTTGCCGTCATTGGAACTGCCCGTCGTCCTTGGAGCAAGGAATATTTTGAATCTGTTGTAGTCGAATCGATCCTTGATTTGGCAGATAGTACCGAACAGGCTCAAGAGTTCGCTAGCCACTTCTACTATCAAAGTCATGATGTCAATGATACGGAGCACTACATTGCTTTGCGTCAATTGCAGACTGAGCTAAATGACAAGTACCAAGCTGAACACAACAAGCTCTTCTTCTTGTCTATGGCGCCTCAGTTCTTTGGAACTATTGCCAAACACCTCAAGTCTGAAAACATTGTTGACGGTAAAGGTTTTGAACGTTTAATCGTTGAAAAACCATTTGGTACAGATTACGCAAGCGCAAGCAAGTTGAATGACGAGCTCCTAGCAACATTTGACGAAGAACAAATTTTCCGTATCGACCATTATCTTGGGAAGGAAATGATTCAAAGTATCTTTGCAGTTCGCTTTGCAAACTTGATTTTTGAAAACGTTTGGAACAAGGACTTTATCGATAATGTTCAAATTACCTTTGCGGAGCGCTTGGGTGTAGAAGAACGTGGTGGCTACTATGACCAATCTGGTGCCCTCCGTGACATGGTACAAAACCATACACTACAACTTCTTTCTCTCCTTGCTATGGACAAGCCAGCCAGCTTCACAAAAGACGAGATTCGTGCCGAAAAGATTAAGGTCTTTAAAAACCTCTATCATCCAACGGATGAAGAGCTTAAAGAACACTTTATCCGTGGTCAATACCGTTCAGGTAAGATTGATGGCATGAAATATATCTCTTATCGTAGCGAGCCAAATGTGAATCCAGAATCCACAACTGAAACCTTTGCATCTGGTGCTTTCTTTGTAGACAGCGATCGATTCCGTGGTGTTCCTTTCTTTTTCCGTACAGGTAAACGACTAACTGAAAAAGGAACTCATGTCAACATCGTCTTTAAACAAATGGACTCTATCTTTGGAGAACCACTTGCTCCAAACATTTTGACCATCTATATCCAACCAACAGAAGGCTTCTCTCTCAGTCTAAATGGGAAGCAAGTAGGAGAAGAATTCAACTTGGCTCCTAACTCACTTGATTACCGTACAGATGCAACAGCAACTGGTGCTTCTCCAGAACCATACGAGAAATTGATTTATGATGTCCTAAATAACAACTCAACTAACTTTAGCCACTGGGATGAAGTTGGTGCGTCATGGAAATTGATTGACCGTATCGAAGAGCTCTGGGCTGAAAATGGTGCCCCACTTCATGACTATAAAGCTGGAAGCATGGGACCTCAAGCCAGCTTTGACTTACTTGAAAAATTTGGTGCTAAATGGACTTGGCAACCAGATATCGCCTATCGTCAAGATGGTCGTTTAGAATCATAACCACCCGTCAAACGGGTGGTTTGTCCCAGGGCTATAAGCCCAAATTACCAGCCAGCGCCTAAAGACGCTGGCTTTCACTTTGTTCAAGCCTCATTGCTCTTGACTCGTCACTTGCCTCTTAAAGAGGCTTTAGTATTACTTACCACTATCCCTAAAGGGATCCTCATATTCTTTTACACTCAATTTATCTAGTGCTATATCATGCTTTTCCTGTTCTTGGATATATTTCTTAATTGTGGCTTCATTAAGCCCTACTGTACTTACATAATAACCTTCCGCCCAGAAATGCCGATTCCCAAACTTGTACTTGAGATTGGCGTGTTTGTCAAACATCATGAGTGCACTTTTTCCTTTTAAATAACCCATGAAACTCGAAACACTTATCCTTGGTGGAATACTTACTAACATGTGTACATGGTCTGGCATTAAGTGACCCTCGATAATTTCAACTCCTTTATAACTACACAAGCGATGAAATATTTCGCCTAAACTACTTCGATATTGATTATAGATAACTTTTCGTCTATACTTAGGGGTGAACACAATGTGATACTTACAATGCCACTTTGTGTGCGATAAACTATGAGCCTTTTGTGCCATATTTTTCTCCTTTCGCTTTACAATTAGCTTGAACACCTTTATTGTATCGCGTTCGGAGTTTTTTTGGTATAACCTTCGACGCGCACCCGCATAGCGGGTGGTTTTTTTGTCTCGCACCTAACGGAGCGAGACGGACTAATAGTCACATAATAAAAAAAATCCTGCAAGTTTATGCCTTGCAGGATTTTTGTTTCTGGTTAGATTAAGCCTTCCAAGAGACCTTTCATAAAGTTTTCTGAGTTAAACTCTCCAATATCATCGATTTTTTCACCAAAACCAATCAATTTTACAGGAATATTGAGTTCTTCTCGGATGGCTAGAACAACACCACCTCGAGCAGTTCCGTCAATCTTAGTCAAGACAATTCCAGTTAATGGCGTGATTTTCGAAAATTCTTTGGCCTGTACAAGAGCGTTTTGACCTGTTGATGCATCAAGAGCCAAGAAGGTTTCATGGGGGGCCTCTGGAACAACACGTTTAATGATACGACCAATCTTTTCCAACTCAGCCATGAGGTTGTCCTTGTTTTGCAAACGACCAGCAGTATCAATCATGAGAATATCGATACCTTCAGCTACGGCACGTTCCATGCCATCAAAGACCACACTGGCTGGGTCAGCTTTTTCAGGTCCAGTCACCACTGGAACGTCCACACGACGGCCCCATTCAGCAAGCTGGGCTACTGCCCCTGCACGGAAGGTATCTGCCGCAACCAGCATGACCTTCTTACCTGCTTGTTTGTAGCGGTGGGCTAGTTTCCCAATAGAAGTTGTTTTCCCAACACCATTAACACCAACAAAGAGCATGACTGTCAAGCCATCTTGGAAGTGGATGCTTTCATCGTAGTTACCATCCTTTTCATAAAGCTCAACCAATTTCTCAATGATGACACGGCGCAGTGCGTCAGGTTTCTTGGCGTTTTCGAGCTTGGCTTCGTAGCGGAGCTCTTCTGTTAAGTTTGAAGCTACCTGGACACCAACGTCACTCATGATGAGCAGTTCTTCTAGTTCCTCGAAAAATTCTTCGTCAACAGAGCGGAAGTTAGCAAAGAAGGCGTTCAAGCGGGCACCAAATCCTGTACGAGTTTTCTTAAGACTGCGGTCATATTTCTCCTGAACAGTTTCTTCTGCTTGAGGCGTTTCTGCTTCAAGCACTTCAGAACTATTTCCTTCTACAGTCTCTAGAAACTCAGGATTCTCTTCCTCTGTGACTTCTTCTGAGTTTGGCAATTCTTCGACTTCTTCTTGTTGAACTTCTACAGCTAGCTCTGAATCCAGACTTTCTTCAACTGTCTCTTGATTATCCTCTTCTTGGAGCAGAGTTTCTTCAGAACTTTCAACCTCTGCTTCTTCTTGAGGAACTTCCTGAGCTTCTGTTAAGACAGGCTCAACATCTTCAGACAAATCAAGATTTTCCAGAGCTTCTTTTACAACTTCTTCGATTTTAGGTTCTTCTTTTTTTCCGAATAGACGGTCAAATAATCCCATATCTTAGTTCTCCTTTAGCACATATTCTTCGATAGCCCAGGCGACAGCCTCTTCATCGTTGGTCATTGGCGTCACTACATTTGCGACTGCCTTGACTTCAGGAACAGCGTTTTGCATGGCAACACCGAGCCCTGCCCATTCAATCATAGAGAGGTCATTGGCCTCGTCACCACAAGCCATGACTTGGCTTTGGTCTATTCCCAAATGACTGATTAGTTTTGCCAAACCTGTTGCTTTATGAACATTCTTTGGTGACCACTCTAGCAACATTTCACGTGATTTAAAGATTTCATATTGGTCAAACAATTCTGGAGAAATCTTTTGAATGGCTGCATCCAAGGGTTCTTGAGCAAAGGCAGTCACGCATTTATTATAGGTCATTTGACTAGATAAGTCTTCAAAGTCCACTGGAACAAAGGTCAATGCTGGATTGAATTTAGCATAAAGACTTTCTTGGTCCGATTGGATTTGATAAACTGTTCCTTCTGAGATGGCATCAAGAGGTAGTGATAATTTCTCTGTTTCTTCATACAAACGTGCCACATCATCATATGAAAAGACTGTTTTATCAAGGATTTCACCTGTATTTTTCTGAACCAAACCACCATTAAAAGTAATCGTATACTCATCTTCCTGACCGTCAGTCCCTAACTCATGGAGAAAGAAATCCATAGCTTTTAAGGGACGACCAGTTGTCAATACGACCTTGATACCACGATCACGCGCAGCTTTCAAAGTTGCCTTGGTACGATCCGTCAGCCTTTTATCAGTAGTCAGCAAGGTCCCGTCCAAGTCCAATGCAATCAATTTTATATCTACCATTATAAGCCCTCCATATAAGCTATAACCGACTGGTCTTTATGGTGACCAATCACAGTCTCTGCTAATTCTAAAATTTCTGGTCGTGCATTTTCAGGAGCTACAGGATGTCCCACAACCTGCATCATATGCAAGTCATTTAGATTGTCTCCAAAAGCCATAACCTGATCCATTGTGATAGCAAGTTTTTTGGCTAATTCAACAATGGCCACACCCTTATCGACATAGTCCAGAACAATATCAATGGATTCAAAGCCAGTTGTCATGGCCTTAACACCAGGGACATTTTCGTTTACCCAAGCTTCACCAGCTTCCAGCGTTTCTTCTGTGAAGTTGGTTGTAAATTTGAAAATGTCATCTTTAATATCTTCTAGACTCGCTACTTTTTGGATATTTGCATTATAATGCTGGCTCACTTTTAAATAAGTCTCATCAACCGTATCTAGCACATAAGAGCCCTTTTTACCAGTCAAAAGGAGCTTATTGATATCTACATAAGGTGACGTTTTCAGCTTTTCAAAAGTTGCCAGATAAAAGTCACGAGACATAGTCGCTTCATACAAGTCCTGACCTTGATACTCTACCAAACTGCCATTTTCCGCGATGAAAATAATGTCATCACGTACATCAGCAAATAATTTTTCCAGAGACAGAAATCCCCGACCCGAAGCCACCGCAAAGTAAATCCCTTTTTCCTTGTAGGAAGCCAAGAGAGACTTGAGACGATCCATATCAAAGCGTCCATTCCCATCTAGGAAGGTTCCGTCCATATCCGTTGCTACTAGTTTAATCATAAATTCTTCATACTCCAATTAATAAATCCACCTTCTATTATACCATAGAAAAAGCAAATAGCGCCTAATCCATTTGAGATTAGACGCTTGATAAACTCCCGACTTTATCACTTAATTTTTATCCAATATTACTTAACCCTTTAGTATAACTGGATTTTTTCTAAATTCCCAAACTAACTTCCACCGCCAATAAAAGTTGAAATTAATCTGATAAAAATCGAAAAAACAAGTGGAATTCCAAGTCAGAGTAAGTTCCACTTGTTTATCGTCCAATAACAAGGAAGAGATGCTCGTCTTTCAAAATTGTCTTAAAGGTTTCTTCAGAATTGAGCCTGTATTCAATAGCCTTCCCTAGTTCTGAACCCTGTAAAACTGACTGGATCCGGCACCAAACAAAGAAGTCTTCCATTCAGGGTTGGAGCTTTTCTTGACGTTTCTGTAGTCGTTCATCAATCGACAATGTATCCCATCAATAAGCTAAGCCTTTAGCACCTAACGATGATTTCCCCACTTGCTTGGGCGTCGCTTCAAAAAACTCCTTTCTCACATGTGCCCAACAACCAACAAGTGCAGCTTCTTCCAGTTGACGATAAGCGGACGAGCATCTCGCAGTTTACCAAGCTTAGCATCGCTTTGCTCCTAAACCTTGGACTGCTATCGCATAAGCAGAATAAGCTCCATGAGATTCCTGCACTACTAAACCACTCCGTCGCTGATCATGATGGTAAAGCGTGATACCTTGTTGCTCATCTTTCCCTGACAAAAAAGTCTAATAATAGGTCTGCTGGCTATCACTTTTTAAGACCCAATAAGAGGTTTCTTTCGGATGAGGAAGAGGTTGTTATAGAAACTTTTCTTCTATAGTTACTTATCTTATAAAAAACATGTTATAACATAGTATATTGACATTGAAATAGTACACCGTTGTTTCTAAAACATTGTTAGAAATTGGTTTAACTTCCCCAATAAATTTGTTCAATTTTTATTTCATTTCGCTATAAATCGTAATATACTTTGATTTTCTCAAATATTATGTTATCGCAACTTCTCAAAAGTAAAATATTATTATTTAATCCCTATTAAATATATCTCTTGTATAAACTTTTTCTAATACATCAGACAATTCATCTGAAATTCTATTTGAAATAATAACATCCGATGTTTTTTTAAATTCTTCCAGATTCGTTACAACTTTAGCATCAAAAATCTCTTTTGAAGACAAAAACGGTTCATAAATAATAATATTTACATTATATTTCGTTAATTGTTTAATCACATTTTCAGTTGACGAATCACGAATATTATCAGAATCTTTTTTAGCTAGCAAACGATAAATGCCTACATTGTATATATTATTTTTTGTTATTTGTGTTGCTATAAACTCTGATCTTTTTTGGTTACTTAATACAATAGAATCTAACAAAACAGTTGGAAGGCCTTCACATTCACTTAACATATGTTTTGTATCTTTAGGTAAACAGTATCCTCCATAACCAAAACTAGGATTATTGTAAAATTCTCCGATTCTTTCTTCAGAACAAATTCCTTCAATGATATTTTTAGTATTTAACCCTTTCATAATGGAAAAACTATCAATTTCATTGAAGAACGCAATTCTCATTGCAAGGTATGAATTTGAAAATAACTTAATTGCTTCAGCTTCAGCTGAATTTGTCAGTAGAATCGGGGCAACTTCATTTAACTAGAACTCCGATAATAATCTTCCAAATCTTTGACAATATTCAGCTCTCCCTCCCAAAATAATTCTAGATGGAAATAAGTTATCTAATAATGCTTTTCCTTCACGCAAAAACTCTGGAGAAAAAATGATCCGATCTGTGTGAAATTTTGTATTCAAATAATTCGTAAATCCGATTGGCACTGTAGATTTTATAACTATATATGCAACAGGATTAATACTTAGGCAATCAGCTATAACTGATTCTATACCCTCAGTATCTAATACTCCTTTATTTTCATCAAAGTCTGTTGGTATTGCTATTATGATACAATCAACTTTTTCAAAGTACTTCTCATCATAAATACAAGCTTCGAATTTCAAATCTTTATTTAAAAAATATCTCTCCAACTCATAGTCGATAAATGGACAAATTTTATTATTAAGCTGTTCGACTTTCTGTAAATTAATGTCTAATCCAACCACGTCATGTTCCTGAGATAACAGGACAGATAAAGTCAAACCGACGTACCCCATACCAACTGTAGTTATTTTCATAATAGACCTTCTACTACTTTCTTATCTGTTTACATTCAGCGCACCCACTTGATTTAGTTTTTTTAAACCTAATTTATAAGTGGTTGGATTTAATTCATAGGTAATGAACTTTCTATTTTTCTTAAAAGCACACAAAGATGTAGTCGCTTGCCCCATAAACGGATCCAACACAACATCACCTTCCAGAGAATAAATATCAATAAGTTGATTGACAATTTGTTCTGGAAAAGCTGGTGGTCTTGTAGAATAATCCCAAGGTATATTCCAAATGCAGTCAATAAATTTAGTGCCCTCAATGTTTCTATCCCACACTATAAATTCTGACTTTTTCTTAAAAATCAATATGTATTCATAGTTATTTAGAATCAAAGACTCATTATTCGAATAACTTGAAGGATATTTTTCAACTTGATTTTTGATATATGAAGTATTATTCAAATTCCATATTATTGTCCCTTCAATATAGAAATTATGCTCCGCAAAGAATTTTTCAATTTCATGTTTGATATCGTAATACATATTTTGATTTTTTCTGCTAATTTCTACAGAACTGCAAATATTGATGCAAATTGTTCCTGTTTCTTTTAATATTTTACTACATCTTTCCCAAACACTATTTAGACTCTGAATATAGCCTTTATATGTTTCTGTTAACCCAATCTGATTATCGTGTTGATAATCAACTAAATTAAAATATGGTGGAGAAGTGATTATTAAATCAACAGAATCATTTTCTACATCTTCCATAGCTCTGGAATCACCTAAATAAGCCTTATTCTCTGTTTTCATGTTTTTTACTCCTTTTAGTTTTTTCTATTAACATATACGAGATTAATATCATTACAATCATAAAATAAGAAATCAATAAGATAGTTATTCTCATATTAAATATTTGAATTCCTACACCAATTATCGGATTTACCAACATTGTAACAAGACTAATTGAAAAGGATAGTCCTGATATAACTGTTGCTCTTGAATTGTCATCAACCCAAAGATGTAACATCTCCATGATAATAGGATCAAGAATATCTATGATAATGTACAACAGTAGAAAACTAAATATAAATGTGGCATTGAAAGGCAAAATTTGAAAAATAATGGAAATCATTAGTATCAATGATAGCAGCATAATTAATTTAGAAACTCTTATTTTTGATATTTTATAAGCTTGAGTTGCTACTATGCCACCAATGATACTATAAATCATAAACATAGCTCCATTAATAGATGTAGAAAATCCTATTTTAGAAAAATAATCTGGTAATAAAGCAAATACTACGTTAATTGCTGAGACAATAACCGTAGTAAAAGCGAACATGAAAAGAATTTTAGTAGATTTTAGCAACCTATGAAAAACTGAAAATAATTCTTTAAATTTCGGAACACCATTTTGATTAAGATCTTCTATAGAGTGTTTCTGATTATCTGGAATAGATATGATGATTATCATTGAACCTATAAGTGTAAAAGATTGTATAAAATATGGTAAACATCTTGTAATGCTATATAAACCACCTCCTATAAATGTAGCAATCCCCAAAGTCAGAGCGCTGATTAATTGTAACTTTCCTCGTATTTTCCCATAACTCTCCTCCTTGCCTTCACTTCTTAGAGATTCAAAAAACAAGGCATCATCAGCTCCACTTAAAAAAGCATTTCCTACTCCTTCTAAAACAAATGCACCTAGTATAACATAGTAAACATAGTCCTTCATTAGCAAGATTGATGAAAGAGTTAATAATGGAGTAATTGATAACAGAACTAGTCCCAATAGAACGATTTTCTTCTTACTAAACCTATCTCCTAAAATTCCGGAGGGAATCTCTGAAACTAATTGTGAAAATAGAAAAATAGATTGAAAAAATGCAAATTGTACTAAAGATAATCCCAAAAACTGAACAATAAAGATAATATTTACTATTCTAGTAAATCGTAAATTTGTAAAAATGATATATAGATAATATTTTAACTCTGATGAAATTTTATTGCTTCTCATACCACATTCCTTCTAATTCATCTTTTACTAACCAAAAATTATCAACATCAAAAGATTTAAAAATAGCTTCCAATTCTATTCTATTCATAAATTCATGAAACAATGGATCAGATTTTCTAGTTTTATTCAAAGATGCTGATTCAAAAATACCTATTTTCCCATTATTACTCCTATGCATGCGATTTCTACAACTAAGAGATGGCATATCTATATATATTTTGGGATATATTTTATTACTGATTCTCCAGGCTTTGCCAATTGCTTTACACTGACTTAACTCTTCACAAACTATAATTTCTTCAAAATTTTCTTCAAAATATTCTGAAATGAATTCTGGTAAATACGAAATGATTGATCTACGAAAATGAAGTAATAGTTCTGGTCCAAATACAATATTCTTTGCACTAGGCACTAAATCATACAAACCTTTTAATTCATCATCACTAAAGTTATGTTTTTTTAATATCTTATCAATCATTTTATAAGATAAATCTCTTCGAATTATTTTTATTTCAATGCCTACACGTTTTCCTAGCTGTTCAAAAAATATTTCTAAGCGTTTAACAAATTGTTGCCATCTTTCTTTTTCACAATCATCTTTACATGATTCAATAGGTGTATCCACATATATTGCACAATTTAAATTTTTCATGATGGCCTCATTAATAGGCATCAGTATATCAAAGTAAAAATTGATAGCCAGATTATCAATTTTTGCATCACAGCGATCAATACAAGCCCCCCCAACAACAAGACTGTTATTTGGAGAAAAATTACTTGTTTCATCAAAAACTATTAAATTATCCCTAAAACTAGCATCATAATTTAAGTCATTTAATGAAATTATCTGATTTAAATCTTTTTTATACATTTTTTTCACTAGTAAATTGGAAAAATCAATATCTTCAATCACAGGCATGTATTATCTTCCTTTCAATAGTCCTTTTTCAAGCATAATTCTAATAATTGAACGAATACCGCTCTCTTCCTTATATTGAATTTCATTTTTTGATTCATACACCGAACCTTCATTAATATATGATATTATATTGTCGAAGATTTCTTCTTTATATCTTGTACTAATATTAGAAAATGCTTCTCTTACTTTAGTCACACCTTCACTTTCTTCAAGTAACTCATCTGTTGAAAATAAATATCCATACTTAGATAAGGTATTACAATTCCCAGAGATTTGATTATATTTTTCAAGCAATAATGCCTGAGAATAATTTGAAGGCAAAAAATAATGTGGTTTTAAGCCTAATTCTAAACTCTCTAAATAAAATGTCAAACCAGGTGTTGTAAATATCCTACTTGCTTCACATGACGCTGATAGAAACTCTTTATGGGACATTACTTTAAATGTAACATTGTAGTCAAAACGGTTGTTTGATTCAATCCATTTTTTCTGCGTCATGTTACAAGCACAATCAATCTCATATTTATCAATATTAGGTATTTTTGAAAAAAGTTTTAGATAAAATAACATGTACTTTTTGAAAAATACATCATTTTCATATGGAGTAACTATACCAGCGAAATTTAATAGAATTTTATTGTTTTTGAAATCTTTTGTTTTTGTTATTCCTTCCGTATTAATAATAGGATTTATTGTTTGGATATTCTTATACTGCGATAAATTATTGGGATCAATAAAAGCATTTTGAACAAAATAAATATCATATTCGTTAATCCCATCTAGGGGGTTTTCCCACATCCAACTTAGACTATCAACAAATACACTTTTTACATTTAAATTTGTATCTCGTTGAATTTTAGGAATATTCAGATTCATAACATTAATTAAGAGTTCATAATTCTTAATATCTACTATTTTCAAAAAGCTTTCAGACCTAATTTCATCAGTATCACACTCGATGTATTCTAATCTATTACCAAAGTTGGTCTTAAAAAAATTTATAGATTCTCCATTTCCGCAAAATGTAATCTCTTTATATCCCATCTTCAATAGCTCTTTGATAATAGAATATAATTTGGAAGACGGACCAAAACCAAAATTTGTAGTTACTGTCAAAATTCTCATAACAATCACCTAATAAATATATGCTTTTCTATGTACTTTAATATTTTTAACCATTCAAGTTTATCTGGAAACTCATCTTCAGAATCATAATAAATAACATGAACCTGAGTACCTGTTGTGTGTAAACCTTCATACAATGGTGTTTTTGAACCGATTCTTTTGTTAATTCCTAAGACAATAGGAATAGAGTGCGCTGAAGCCCAACCAAGTTCCACAGCACATCCATAACTATTATTTGGAAAAGTAATATATACATTACTTTGTTTCAGTATCGAATAATCTCTAAGGGTACATTCTAAAGAATCTGCAATCTTTTTGCCAAATTCTTCTTCCTCTAGAGCACAAAACACATTATGACCATACGATCTCAAATCAGAAATAATCCCCTTAATTCTGGACTTTGTCGCAGTTTCTAACGGACTTTTCAAGTTCGGATTAATTATTCCTGTGATTGGTGTATCTAAAAAAATATCCATTGTTATTCATTCCTTTCTTTCGTTTCATTCAATGCACAACACTGAGTTAAAAAGTATTGTGCTCTTTGTTTAAAACTATAATATAAAACGTGAAAACATATCACTATTACAAATCGCGACGAGGCGATTAAGTGAGTGCTTCAGCCAATACATTTGAAAAAATCCATCATTATAACTGTAGTTCATCCTATTAGGTACAACCAACTGTGACCATAATACTAAAAAAATCAAAGAGAAAACTAGGAAGCTTGTCTTGTACATCTCAAAATACTGATTTTATAATGAAGATAAGACTAGAATGCTAATTAATAGATTTACAGATAAATATCTGATATCTTGTATTGCTTTACGATTTCTTAAGATTATAATTAGTAAATTTATTATTAGATAAGCGACTTGTTTATAAAAAGAAATAGGCCTTTCTCAAATTTGGTGAAGGAATACTCCTCGTGTTTCAATTACTCAAAATTAGAGTAAATAATAAATATATTACATTTATATTTTTTCAAACTTTCCCTCACAATTATTTATTAAATTGAAGAAACATCTACTAATAGCTATTCCCCCATTCTGAATAATAAATAGCTTAAGATAATAGCTTTGAAGTAAAGTATCCTCGTTAAAACAGATCTCTCCTTCAACTACTTTAGTTCCAATATTTTTAAAACGTATTCTTTTCAACTCTGGTGAGGTATTTGATGACTTTTCTACATATGTTGGTAGCTGTACTCCTAAGTAAACATCTCCTCTATGTTGTGGAGTAATAACAATCTTATATTTTATTCTTAATCTTTCTCTATCATAATTATCACACATAAAATCTACTTCTGGCATGCCTGTCATTGAAGTATTTTTATCACCGCACCTATAACAATAGAAAGAATTAATATTGAATAAATTGTTAGTTTCTGGAATATAGTTGCAACCAACACCCGAACTTCCACAACAACATATTTTTTTGAAAATACTACTTTCATCAATTATAGACCTAAAAATATTATATCGATCAAATTCGAAAAGCTCGTCATTTTGGTTCTGAATCATTATTTCAGCTATCTTTTTAGAAATAGGATTTACTCTATTTATTAAATTTTGTTCAAAATTTAAATATTTTTCTTCTGTCACTCCATAGGTACCTCTGCGTGTCATTTGCATGTAATCTGCTAAAACATTATTAGATAACTTTTTTACCTCATGTTCACTACTTAATAACCCAGACGAAACATATGAAGCAAGTCGCGATAAAATCATTTTGCTACTTTGGGTTAATCGGACAATCCCATTTATATTTTCAAGTGATTGATCTACTTTTCTAGTATTTGGGAGTCCAATATTAACAATTGAAACAAACGGCTGTACATCATTTAATTTATTATGAAGTTTGGTTCCAATATTTGTCAAATTTGAATCTGAAAAAATTTCATATATCTCTGGATTATCAATCGATTGAACAGCAATAGAAGCAACAATATTTCTTGCTATTCCATCGATAGCATCTAATGTTAAGTTGAATCTAGAATCATACAATCTACAATCATTAAACGGAAAATTACTACAAGATAATAAAAATAATGTTTCAACATTTATAGAGCTAATACGTATTGCTTTACTCTCATCCTTAAAAAAAGATTGCCCTTGATGGCCCCAAGAAGGAGCAAATTTTTCTTGTTGAGGAATTAATTTATTAAAACCATGCAAAGTGAAATCAGCTAAATTTAGATGATCTTCTTTTCCATGTCCATGAAAAACTAATTCTGACCAAGATTTTTCTTCCAAAAGATTTTTTATATTTTCATTTTCAAGCCTTTTTATATCAAAAATATCCCATTTGTTTTTTGTTTCACTAAATTCATTTAACTTTTTATGCGAAAAGACTGCTTTTCGTACTTCTTTTTCACTTTTTGAGTAAAACTGCTTTCCTATCATCCAAGACAATGAAGATAGATCTCTTCCTGTCAGTATGTACAGTTCAATATTATTTTTCTTACAATATTCTAATATAGTCAAAATTTTATATTGCGAAAAATCTTTATATAGTCCTATTACTACCAGATTTTCTATGTTTATCATCTCATTTAAAGAGGTCACCCACTTCTTACAAAATAACCTACAGTTTTTATAAAACTCTAAATCAGAAGATAGAGTGATCCCTGCATCGCATTGGTAAATTGGCGTTGTTTTATAGCATTCGGAATATTCATTGTTAATTCGCTTGATATTATGAAGTAAATCTTCTCTTTTGTGGTCAACAAAAATAGGAATTTCTCCTTGAAAATTTAAACCCATAGTATTAAAAGCATTCGAATACTCTTGTACATTATTTGATATTTTAAATAAATTCTGTTTTTTCAATTAAAGCCTCCCAAATTATAAATACCGTATTTTATACTATGTATCTATAAAATCTTAAGTCTTTAGAATATTCTAAAGACTTAAGTGTACACTTAAGCATTTTACCCACCAACAATTATAATAATATCCATCACCAAAACCAAAATCGGCAAAAATTTTGAAATTTTCTTCATACTCGGACTTCCTTTCCGTTTTTATTTATTGTACAATAAATAAAAACGGATTTAATTTTTGTTGGGAAAATGGGAAATTATGAAATCAAAACTTGGCATCACACTTAGAAAAGTTCGTAAAGGAAAACAAATTAGTCTATGCTCTGTAGCAGATGAACACCTTTCAAAATCTCAAATATCTAGATTCGAACGTGGGGAATCAGAGATATCTTGTATTCGACTTATCAATATTTTAGACAAATTACACATTACTTTAGATGAGTTTCTTATTTTACATAATGAAAATTATACTAATGCTGAATTATTCGCTAATTTGGTTCAATATATTCGTAAGCAATATTCATCACATAACATCAAAAATATAGCTGCTCTACTTTCTGACTCATCACATTACACTTTAAATTCTTTCGATAAAACAATGATAAAATCCATTCTACATACAATGGATTCCAGCATTATTCCATCAAATAAAGAATTACTTCAATTGACAGATTATCTCTTTAAAGTTGAAAAATGGGGTTACTATGAAATCACTTTATTAGGTAACTGTGTACGAACAATAAACTACAACTCCTACTTCCTATTAACAAAGGAAATGTTGAACAATTACATCTACTCTTCGTTGAATAAAACAAATAAGCGAATTGTCACTCAATTGGCCATCAATTGTCTAATTCTTAGCGTAGATAAGGAAGAATTTTCAAACTGTACTTGTCTAATCACCGAAATAAAAGCATTATTAGATAATGAATTAAACTTTTATGAACAGACAGTTTTTCTCTATGCAACTGGTTACTTTGAATTTAAGCGTCATTTAGATAGCGGAATTGAAAAAATGAAACAGGCCATACAAGTCCTTGATATTTTAGGAGAAAACAAGTTAAAATTACACTATACTAGCCATTTCGATAAACTGGTAAACAAAGAATAGATGAAATGATTCTCTACTATTTAACATTTTACAAATCAAGGGTGTCTCCATAAACTCGCAACATCTCTAATGATTTTACCCTGATAGCAATAGACAGTTAAAAAGCCCTGAAATCAGCTAAATTTCAAGGCTTTCTTTATAGGCTATTGTATCAATTTACTTATTCCGATTTCTGTTGCTACTAGTTTAATTGTCATCCTTCAATACCTTCTAAATCTTTTAACTTAACTGAAACAATTTTTGAGACACCTGACTCTTGCATGGTCACTCCATAGATGGAATCAGCCGCTGCCATGGTTCCTTTACGGTGGGTCACAACGATAAACTGGCTGTCCTTGTCAAATCGATTGAGGTAATCCCCAAAACGTTTAACATTGGCTTCATCCAGCGCAGCTTCCACCTCATCCAAGATGACAAATGGAATGGTCTTGACACGAATAATGGAGAAGAGCAAGGCAAGAGCTGATAAGGCTTTTTCCCCACCACTCATGAGATTAAGCGACTGGATTTTCTTACCTGGAGGTTGAACAGAAATCTCCACACCAGCTGTTAAAAGGTCGCCCTCAGTCAATATCAAGTCTGCCTGACCTCCGCCAAACATCTGTTTGAAGGTCACTTTAAAGGACTCACGAATGGCTTCAAAAGTTGATTTAAAGCGTTCCTTAACCTCATCATTCATCTCTGTAATGGTCTCAAGGAGCAGGTTTTTCGCTGACAAAATGTCATCTCGCTGGCTATTGAGGAAAGCCAGACGGCTGTGAACTTCTTCGTACTGTTCAATGGCATCCAAATTGACAGGACCCAGTGAGCGAATAGCCTTCTCCAAATCCTGCACCTCTTGCTCTGACAGATTGAGATTTTCCAATTCATGCGCCTTTTCTAGAGCTTCAGTATAGCTAATCTGATACTGGTCTGTTAATTGACCTTGTAAATAGCGCAAGCGCTCGCTGACCTTTTCTTTCTTGGATTCAGCACGTGTTTGCTTGCGAATCCACTCTTCATTCTGCTGGCGAGCCTGATCCAAATGACTAGCAATATCATCCAGTTGACCTTCAATATCATCCAACTCAAACTGCTTACGAATTAAACCTTGTTGGAGGTTTGTTTTCTGCATTTTGGCTTCTTCTACCTGTTGACTGAGCAATTCTGTATCAACTTTCTCAAGATTGTCAACCTTTTCTTGAAGAAGGCGCTGGATTTCCTCTTGTTCGATATTCAGATTATCCAATTCCTTGCCTAGACGGTCAATATCAGCCACTTCATAACGTTTTTGCCCTTGCAGTTCTGTCTTAAGCAGGCGAGCTTGCGCTAGCTCTTCCTGCAAATTTTGATAGCGTTCTTGGATGGCATTTTTGTTGGACTTAATTTCTTCAATCTCAGCTTCCAGATTTTGCTTGTCACTGGCAATGGTAGCAAGGCGATCTTGGCATTTTTCCTTATCTGCTTGCCAATCTCCGTCAGAAAGACGATCTAATTCCTCTTCTTGGAGTTTCCAAAGAGTTTCCAGTTCTTCAACTTGCTGACTGGTCTGCTGATAGGCGAGGGACAAGCCTTGCTCCTGAATACGAGCCTGCTCTCCCTGATATTTAATAGCTTCTAATGATTCGGTCAATCTAGCCATCTGGTCTTGTAAGATCTTCAAACTCGACTCTTCTGAACGAAGACTTGCTTCCTCTTCAGCAATTTCTTTTTGCAATTGCTCCAGTTCTGGCTTGATAAAAATACTGTTATTCTGGCGATTGGCACCACCCGCATAGGAACCACCTGTTCGCAACTCTGTTCCATCCAATGTCACCATACGAACCTGATAACGAACCTGGCGAGCTGCTTCACGCGAATGCTCTACAGTATCAAAAATAGCCGTCGTAGCTAGCAAGTTCTTGAAAATAGCTTCCAACCTATTATCGAATGTCACCAACTCATCTGCCATGCCCAGAAATCCCGGACTTGCAGCGATAGCATCTTGATTCTGGCTAGAAATCGTACGAGCCTTAATCGTTGTCAAAGGAAGGAAGGTTGCACGACCAGCCCTGTTGCGTTTGAGGAAATCTATAGCCTTAGTCGCCGCGTTCTCATCCTCTACGATGATGTGCTGACTGCTTGCTCCAAGCGCAATCTCTAAGGCAGTTTGATAATGAACATCAAAAGTCAGATGCTCACTAACTGCCCCAATAATCCCACCAAGGCGGTCTTTTTCTTGGAGGACACTCTTAACACCTGCATAAAAGTTACTGTGATTTCTCAGGATATTTTCCAAACTTTGGGCTCTAGCCTGCTTGTTTTTAAGACTGTCCAGACGGTCAAATAGTTGACTTTGCTGAGCTTGATAGGAAGCTTTCTGCTCCTCTTGCTCCTTGGCAATAGCTTGGTAGTCAGCCAATAATTTCTGAACATGCTCCTTGGCAGTTTCAAGCTCCGCCTTTTGCTGACTAGCCTTCTCTTTAGCTGTAGCCAGCTGTTCTTTCAGCTTTTCTAATTGATCTGCTTGTTTTTGAGAAAGCTGACGACTATTTTCCAACTCATTCTCAATACGAGTCAGTTGGTTTGAGACATCCGCTTCTTCTTGTAAAAGAGCTACAAAGCGTTCACGCAAAAGCTCAATCATCTGATCAGGATCATCTGAAAAAGCCAGCAATTCAGCCTCTAGTCGATTGAGTTTTTGATTATTTTGGACTAGATTTTCCTCTAAAAGTGCCAAAGAGCTTTCCTTATCAGATTTTTCTTGGCTGAGTAAATTTCTCTTATCCTCCAAAGCAGCCAAACGGGCTTGTGCCTCCTGTTGATTGAGGGCTACTTGCTCAGATTCTAATTTCGATAGGGCTAATTTTCTCTCTAAATCACTAATCAGACTGGTCAAATCCATCAAACTGCCTTGGTCTTTAGCCATTTCAGCCTGTAAATCTTGGCGTTGCTTTTTAAGAGTTTGATTTTCTTCTTCTAATTTTTCACGCTTTTGGTAATAGCTTGTCAAGAGTTCCTGAACCTGTACCAACTCTTCTTCTGTCGACTCTAGTTCAGCCTTATTTTCCTTGATTTGAGCAACAAGGACATCCAAGTAAATAGCCTTGCGTTGACCTTCCAAATCTAAAAACTTACGAGCATTTTCTGCTTGCTTCTCAAGAGGCTTGATTTGATTATCCAACTCATAGATAATGTCCTCTAAGCGGTCTAGATTATCCTGAGTTTGTTGCAATTTGCTCTCAGTCTCTTTTCTACGAGTTTTGTATTTCAAAACTCCAGCAGCCTCTTCAAAAATAGCTCTGCGTTCTTCAGGCTTGGAGTTGAAAATCTCCTCAACCTTCCCTTGGGAAATGATAGAGAAGGAATCTCGTCCCAATCCAGTATCCAAGAAAAGATCATGAATATCACGCAGACGGACTTTCTTGCCGTCAATCTTGTATTCGCTATCTCCACTACGATAGATATGACGTTCTACCCTGATTTCTTGTCCTGCATCCTTGATAAATCCGTCATGATTATCCAGAGTCACAACTACAGAAGCATAATTGAGCGGTTTGCGACTTTCAGTTCCAGCAAAAATGACATCCGGCATCTTGCCCCCACGGAGACTCTTAACACTTGACTCCCCCAAGGCCCAACGCAGACTTTCTGTAATATTGGACTTTCCAGATCCATTTGGTCCAACAACCGCCGTCACACCTTGGTCAAAGACGACCTTGGTCTTGTCAGCAAAAGACTTGAATCCCTGAATTTCGATTTCCTTTAAATACATGAATCCAGCCCTTTCTCAACGGCATTTTTGGCAGCTTCCTGCTCTGCTAATTTCTTAGAACGACCTTGACCTTGACCAATGCTCTTACCTTCAACAAGAACTTCTACATCAAATACCTTATCGTGGGCAGGACCCGTTTCAGAAATCACCTGATAACGAATAGCCACATCCCCATTGACCTGAAGTAACTCTTGGAGATGGGTTTTGTAGTCTGTAATCATCTCAAACTCACCTGCTTCAACCTTAGGAATCATGACTTGATAGATAAATTCCTTGACCTTGGTCACATCCTTGTCCAAAAGGAGGGCACCAAGAAAGGCTTCAAAGGCATCACCAAGAATGGTGTCACGATTGCGACCACCAGATTTTTCTTCTCCTTTACCAAGTTTTATAAATTGGTCAAACTGGCAATCACGCGCAAAACCAGCCAAACTCTCCTCGCGGACAATCATGGCACGTAGTTTAGACAGGTCACCCTCAGGCTTTTTAGGATATTTTTTATACAGATATTCTGAAATCAATAACTGTAGAACAGCGTCTCCTAAAAATTCCAAGCGCTCATTGTGTGAAATTTTTAAGAGGCGGTGCTCATTGGCATAACTCGTATGAGTAAAGGCAGTTTCCAGTAAATTTTTGTCTGCAAATTCGATTGCAAAATGGTTCTTTAGTACAGTTTGTAATTCTTTCATACCAACCTCTTTCTAACTGATAACAGTCCTTTTTATTATATCAAAAAAAGCCCCCTGAGTCACTTTAAAATGGGACTGGAAAGCATTTGGGCATTCTTTAAAATAAGATTTTCAGTTTTTGAGTTAAAGCTGGGACAGAATAAAAAAAAGCCCTATTAAAGGCTTTCTTAGGATGTTTACATCCACCCTGAGGGAATCGAACCCCCATCTCAAGAACCGGAATCTTACGTGATATCCATTACACTAAGGGTGGAAACTTGTTTTATTATAACAAAAATTTGCTCTAATAACAAGTTTTTTCTAGTGAGATAGGCCGTCTTAGTGGGAAGCATCCCCATTCCAGATGGAGTTTTTCACGATAACATAATCAACATGTTTAAGGTCAGCAACCTGACGTCCACCTGCATAAGAAATAGCACTTTGAAGGTCTTGTTCCATCTCAGTTAAAGTGTCTTGCAGATGACCTTTGGCAGGAAGCAAGATACGTTTGCCTTCCACATTTTTGTAAGCACCCTTTTGATATTGTGAGGCTGAACCGTAATATTCTTTGAACTGTTCACCATCGACTTCAATCGTTTTCCCTGGACTTTCGATGTGTCCTGCAAAGAGGGAACCAATCATGACCATGCTGGCACCGAATCGGATAGACTTGGCAATATCACCGTGAGTACGAATTCCTCCATCAGCGATAATCGGTTTACGCGCAGCCTTGGCACACCAACGGAGAGCAGCCAACTGCCAACCACCTGTACCAAAACCTGTCTTGACCTTGGTTATACAAACCTTACCAGGACCAATTCCGACCTTAGTCGCATCCGCACCAGCATTTTCCAATTCACGCACAGCTTCTGGTGTTCCCACATTTCCAGCAATGACAAAGGTATCTGGCAATTCTTTCTTGATGTGTTGAATCATAGAAATCACGCTATCCGCATGACCATGAGCAATATCAATAGTGATATACTCAGGAGCATCAGCCTTGAGCTGGCTAACAAAATCATACTCATAGTCCTTAACACCGACAGAGATAGAAGCAATGAGTTCTTGATCGTGCATGCGTTTAATAAAAGGAATGCGTCCTGCCTCATCAAAACGGTGCATAATGTAGAAGTAACCACCTTTAGCCAGTTGCTCTGCTACATTTTCATCCAAAATCGTCTGCATATTCGCTGGCACAACAGGTAGTTTAAAGGTGTGATTTCCTAAAGTGACACTTGTATCCGCTTCTGCACGGCTTTTAATGACACATTTATTTGGAATCAATTGAATATCTTCGTAATCAAAAATTGGAAATTCATTTAACATATCGATGTCTCGTTTCTTTTGTAATGACCTACCTATGCTCTCGCATCACTACGCCTTTTCCGACGTTTCCTTAATTTATTATAAACCAAAGTACAGTTTTTGTCAAATTATTTTATGAATTAAAATATATTGTTCGGGTTTTGCTTGTGTTAAAAATAAAAGAAAGAGGGGAAATTATTTTCTCCCCACTTCTTCATCAATAATCGCTTTAAAATTTTCTTCTGAATTTTCCATCATTTTACAAAATGCACTATAGAATGAGGCATTCTGAGGGATTCGAATAGACCACTTCTTCAATTGAGCTCCATAACCTGCTAGGTTTCCCATCTCATTATCAATAACCTTGTCCTTGCTCGGAAAAACAAGTCCAGCCTTCTCAGCTTTTAAAATATAAGAATAGGAAATCAGCTGGAATAAGTCCTCACGGTTGATTCCTTTTTCAGTCAATTCCAGTTTTTTATATTTTGCATCTAGAACAATCTTTCGTTCTCTGTCATAAAAATCTGGATATACTTTTCGTTTCCCAACAGAAAATACTGAAATTCCATCCGTCTTATCCTTATTTCTGGGATGTACAAAACCTTTTGGCAACAAGGTGTAAACATACTCTTCCCAAAGCCAGGCAACATCAAAGAGAATACCATAGATTTTTTGATCTTGATACCCTAAACCGTGCTTTTCTTGGTTTAGGATCATCAGACAAAGTTCTTGTAAGTTTCTGTACTCGTGAAAGTATGCATGACGTATAGGTTTAGATTGATTTCTCCGAGTAATCTTAGCACGATCAGCTAGTTTATAAGAGGGCGTTACACGCACGATTTCAGATACGTTTTCACGACTAGTTGAGAGATTATCTAGTACCCCTTGACCAATGCTTTTCTGATTCTTAATGTATTCAATAGTGTGACGGACCAACTGCATGAGGGGATTATCATAGGTGAACTCTCTCGTTGTGTAGGCAATATTTCCCGTGAAAGGAAGATTTTTCTTGAGATGGTTTCTTACATCAATCACTCCCTTAACATGACTGTCGTTATGAGAAAATCTCTGGTATTCCTTATAAAGACCTTTTCGAATAGCAGCTTGTAGATACTTGGGGAAGAGATACATCAAAAGTTGATAAAGCCTCTCTTCACGAGACAAAGCAACATCTAAACTAGTGAGATTGATATGAAGAACCTTGTTTAAGAGATAATGCAAAAAATGGTCATTACTCTCATCAGAAAATCGTGAGGAAATCGTTAATCTTTCCTGACCATATCCAAGAAAACCAATCACGTTCCCTGTCTTGATTTTCTGATTGACTGTTTCAAAAATCTTTTGGTCCTTATCCAAATCAGGAGTATGAGTCAAATCATTTGGAAAAATGAAAATACGTTCATCTTGGGATAGACTTTCCAAGGTTCTGTCTAAAAGAAGATTGCTTAGTTTAGGATATTCTTCAACAAATTTTTCTTTAATAATCTTGTGTTGATTATCAGTAATCCGCATCATCGTTTTCATCGCCTTCATTGTCATCAGCTACTGCCTGATCTTTTTGCTCATTATTTGTCAGTTCAAATGCTTTTTTCAAAGTTTCCAAAGTTTCAACCTCATCATAATAACCTCGCAAGTAGTCTTCTAGGAGAGGCTTAATATAATCAGACCAGAGTAATTCATAGTCAAAATCTACATCCTTCAACTTAAGAAAATAACTTGGTCCAATATGATAATGACTGTTTAATTCCTGAACATTTTCGATAGCAGCGTTCAAGTTTCTTAGACGAATTTTTGCTTCTTCTGCATGGATATTCAGCTCTTTATCCAACATGCCAACTTGACCCTCGGCAGTAACTTCAACAAAACGAAAACGACGACGCATAGCAAAATCAAAGGTATCCACTGAACGATCAATATCATTCATAGTTCCGATGATGTAAACATTTTCGGGGATATAGAACTTTTCATCAGTTTCGTGTAGATTTGCATATTGGGTAGAAACACTTCCTTTTTCACCACGATAGCCAGGGTCAATTGAGAAAAAGAGCTCACCAAAAATCTTAGAAATCTCCCCACGGTTGATTTCATCAATGATGAAGACGAATTTTTTGTCTGTATCAATCGTTGGAGATACATAATCACATAAGCCATAACTTTCTTTCATGTGATCTAAAACGATTTTTTGATAAGTTTCGTACTTTAACTTAGTCTCCTCACCCTTGTACAAAAGATACACTTTTTCTTTGGTAGCAACAGGAGAATCAAACTTCACATTCCCTTGACTATTTAAACTGGCTGGAACCGAACTACGAGGGAAGAAGTATTGTCCTTGCTTTTCATTGATAGCATCCGTTAGCTTAGCCCACGTTTCTTCAAAATTATCTTGACCTCCAATCTTCTTAGAATCTATAGCATTCTGACAAAACTTCTTAAAAATACCTTCTTTTAATTTAAAAAATATACTGCCATCCTCATTTGAATCCGGTCTTAAACCCTCAACAAAATCCGTATAATCATAAGATGGATGAAACTGTACAAAGCCGATTTGATCTTCGTTGCCTTCCGTTAACTCTTTAGCAATTTCTTTAGCAAGATAAGTTTTTCCCGTCCCCGGTGCACCACGGAGGATGAGGTTTTTGGATTTTCTTAATATACCACTATAATTAAATAAAAAATCATTCCTTAACATAGTTTCACTTTCTAATTTTTTATACTTTTTCCAATTAGGATGATTCAAAAAATAGTCATAGTCTTGAATTATGATTTCATCACTTGCAGCAAATTTTATTAACTGATTAGTCTCTTTAGTTCGATACTTAATATCTGATGGAAACCATATTGTTTCTTGCCCCGTAAAGAAAAACCACTCCCTCTCTATATACTCTTTTTTCCAATCAACAATAATGGTATGCCCATCATCTAAAACCTCTTTAACAGTCGCCATTCCACGAATTTTCATCACAGAAACCTTTGAATCATCTTTCTTTACAAAAGGTAAATTCTTCTTTTTGACATATGTGGATTTAGCAAATAAAACGTCACCTGGTTTAATTTTATTAAACAACTTTAACATTTTTTGATACTGTTTATTTTCCTCGTTGTTATGCCATCCTAATTCCCACTTTCCTTCTTTCCTAAAATATTCAAGATAATCATCATCACCAAATTTTGTACCAACAAAAAAATAGTTATTTTGTTCACTGTTCATTTGAATACTCCTTTAATTAACTTTTACAAGTAAGTTCTATTAATATATAGTTCACCTCTAGCATATCATATCTATAAAAAAAAGAAAAGAATTTCTAAAGAAAAAGCCTAATGTAGAGTAGGGTATTCCCTCTTAACACTAGACTTCTTTTTTATCTTAATAATACTCACCCTGACGGTAGTCCCATGAGTTAAAGGTGTCTGACAGGTGCATCATAATCTTATCAATGTCAAGCCCTTTGCGGATTACAACTGGAGCTGGTGAAGTTGAGCGAGCTCCTCCTTGTTCTGGGATGAGTTTGCCGTCCTTATCGACCATAGACACCATCACACCTTGCTCGTAGCGTGTTTCAATCGTTTTGTCAGGTTGGATAGATGCCACATAGTCGTCCGCCTCGATAACAAGGTCAACTGCCCCTTCGATGCGTTCTCCGATACCTTCTACCTTACCACGATTTCCTTTTCCAGATGGATTTGCAGATGAGGCATAGACCATCTTGCCTTCTTCCCAAAGTTTGGCAGCTAATTGTTCACCAGCTTTCCCAAATTTAATAACAAAACAGCTCGTTCCACGCACGTCAGTCATAAGTTCTTCACGGCCATCACCGTATGCTTTCAGTTTTTCAAAAGCTTCTGGTTTCCAAGGAAGGATACAACCAAGAAGAATATCTTCATCCCAATGTTTTTGGTAGAAGGCTTCAATTTCTGGGTTAAGTTGTGCTAAAGCACGAAGCTCATCCATGCTACCGCAGAGAACCACACCTGGTTTGTTACGGTTACGTTCTTTAGCTTCAAACTTACGTTCAAGACCAGCCTTATCGCTAGTCATGATGATGTAACCAACTTTAGTAGGGCAAACGATACATCCGCCTTCACCTTTTAAAATGTCATAGCCTTCTTGTGAAAGTGTTCCGTTCCATTGAATGTGTTTTGTCATAGTTCTATTTCCTTTTCTATTTTTCTAATCCTGCCAGTAGGCTGGTCGTTGTTTTTCATAAGCAGAAATCAAGTCTTCATACTGCAAAGTAATACCGATATCATCCAAACCATTTAAGAGTTTGTGTTTCCATTCACTATCGATTTCAAAAGTGAATTCTCCAATTGGTGAGATGATTTTTTGTTGTTCCAAGTCCACAGTTACCTGATCGGTTGGTTTTAGCTGGGCTAGTTTCTCTCTAACCTCTCTAGCCTGAACAATAGGTAACATGCCATTATTGAGTTCATTATTGTAATGAATATCACCGAAAGACCCTGCAATCACGACCTTAAAACCGTAGTCCGCTAGAGCCCAAGCTGCGTGTTCCCTCGAAGACCCTGCCCCAAAGTTATCCCCTGAGATGAGAATACTAGCTTTGCGGTATTCAGGTTGATTAAAGACAAAGTCTGGGTCCTCAGTATACTTGTCATCCAAATAACGCCAAGCATACATGAGGTACTTACCAAAGCCTTTTTTATCAATTAACTTTAGAAACTGCTTGGGTAGGATTTGGTCAGTATCAATGTTATCATTCATAAGAGGAACAGTCGTTCCTGTATAAACTGTAAATTTCTCCATAACCTCTCCTTACTGGGCTTCTGGCATTAGCCGAACATCTACGAAGCGCCCTGCGATAGCTGCTGCAGCTGCCATGGCTGGACTGCAAAGATGGGTCTTAGCGCCAAAGCCCTGTCTGTCTTCAAAGTTACGATTGCTGGTTGAGGCACAGTGAACACCATCTGGTACCTTGTCAGGATTCATCCCTAGACACATAGAGCAACCTGGGTCTCTCCACTCAAATCCAGCATCTAGAAAGACCTTGTCCAATCCCAACTTCTCAGCAGCTCTTTTGACAGGACGAGAGCCTGGGACTACGATAGCCGTTAAGTTAGGAGCTATTTTCTTCCCTTTGACAAATCGCGCAGCCAGTTGCAAGTCGCTGAGACGAGCATTGGTACAAGAACCGATAAAGATATAGCCTAGTTCAATATCAGCTGGCTTTTGACCAGGTTCCAAATCCATGTAATTGTAAGCTCGTTCATCATTCATGTCCTTAATTTCTGGGAAGCTACTGTCAAAGTCAACGCCCATAGCAGGATTGGTTCCCCAGGTCACCATGGGAGCCAAGTCTGAGACATCCATCCGGATAACCTTATCGTAAACAGCATTATCATCACTGACAATTGTTTTCCAATCAGCCACAGCCTCTTCAAAGTTCTCTGGAATACACTCGCGACCCTTGAGATAATCATAGGTGGTTTGGTCCGGATTCATGATTCCCATCTTAGAGCCAAACTCGATGGACATATTGCAGATGGTCATTCGCTCTTCCATGCTCAATGCATCAATCGCTTGTCCACGATATTCCACCACGTAGCCAACACCGCAAGCAACACCGTACTTGGCAATCAGGGCGAGAATGTAATCCTTAGAATAAACTCCTTTTTGAGGAACGCCAGTGAATTCTACCAGCATTTTCTTGGGTTTGACCTGCCAGAGGGTCTGGGTAGCGAAGACATGTTCAACCTCACTAGTCCCAATCCCAAAGGCGATGGCTCCAAAAGCTCCGTGGGTTGCCGTATGGCTGTCTCCACAGACAATGAATTTTCCTGGTTGGGTCCGTCCAGTTTCTGGTCCCACCATGTGAACAATCCCCTGTTTTTCAGAACCGTGGGCCGCATGTTCAATCCCAAACTCCTCAACATTTTCAGCCAGCTTATCAATTTGAGCTTTGGAAATTACATCTCGAATATCGTAGATATTGACCGTCGGGACGTTGTGGTCAAAGGTTCCAAATGTCAAGTCTGGTCGTCTCAATCTGCGACCTGCGTCTCGTAATCCTTGAAATGCTTGCGGACTGGTCACTTCGTGGATATAGTGCTGATCCACATACATGAGTTGCGGCTGCCCCTCTTCTCCTGTGATGACATGACGGTCCCATAATTTATCAAAAATCGATTTTCCTGCCATCCATTACCTCCAAATAACATATAAGGCTACTAGTGTTGTCACCATCCCGAGAAACCAAACTGTTTTAAAATACCATTTTCGAGTCTTGTGGTGAAAAATGATTCCTACTAACCAAGCCCCAAAACCACCACAAGTAAAGGCTAAAATGAGTAAGATTTTCTCAGGGATGCGCCAAACTCTTCTCCTTGCCTTGGATTTGTCAATGCCATAAATCAAGAAAACCATGACATTCCAAATCAAAAGGACTAGAGTAATTTTTTCATCTAACTTCATAACCTTGCAATAATAGCTTCCGTCATTTCCTTGGTCGAAGCCTGTCCCCCTATATCTCTTGTTAAAACACCAGCCGCTAAACTTGCCTCAACAGCATGCTCGATACGATCCGCATCCTTATAACGTCCAAAACTATCTCTCAACATCATGGCCACTGATAAAATCATGGAGATAGGATTGGCAATTCCTTGACCTGCAATATCAGGTGCTGAACCGTGAATGGGTTCATAAAGACTTGGTCCATTTTCCGAATGACTGGCTGATGGCATAACCCCAAGTGTGCCAGATAGAACACTTGATTCATCAGAGAGAATATCTCCAAAAAGATTCTCCGTTACAATAACATCAAACTTAGCAGGATTGGTAATCATAAGCATGGAAGCTGAGTCCACTAACTGGTGTTCCAAGGTTACATCTGGGAAATCCTGTGCGACTTCCTCAGCCACTCTACGCCAGAGTTTTGAAGTCGCTAGAACATTTTGCTTATCGATACTAGTAAGGATTTTTCTGCGATTTCTTGCAATTTCAAAGGCCTTGCGAAGAATCCGCTCCACTTCCTCATAGCTATAGTCGTTGATATCACGCGCTTTTCCCTCTTCAAGGATATGATCTCCAAAGTAAATCCCGCCTGTCAACTCACGCACTACGACAAAGTCTACACCAGCAATTCGTTCCGGTTTGAGTGGTGACAAATGCTTGAGACTGTCAAAGATTTTTACAGGGCGAATATTAGCGTAAAGATTGAATTCCTTACGGAGAGCCAGCAAACCTTGTTCAGGCCGAACCGCTGCTCCATCATACTGAGGACTACCGATAGCCGCTAGGAGAATGGCATCTGCTTCACGACATACCTTGAGGGTTTCATCAGGTAAGGGATGCCCTGCAACATCAATACCTGCACCTCCAAAAGGTCGTCTGTCTATTTCATAGTCAAAGCCTGTTTTTTTAGATATAGCTTCCAGAACCTCTAACCCAGCCTCCATGATTTCTGGGCCAATTCCGTCTCCTGCTAGAGCAACTATTTTCTTTATCATAGCCTTCTCCTTTACACACTCGGCATGTCGCGATAGGAAACATTGCGTCCCATCTCACCAGCATTCTCTTTTTGAACAAAGGTATTAGCGTTTATATAGGCAATAGCAGAAGCCTTCAACACATCAAAATCAAGCCCTGCTGCATTAAAGATGGTTTCTGTATCTCTGTTTTCAACAGTGACCAAGACCCGAGCCTGGGCATCAATTCCATCTGTCACAGCATCAATGGTATAGGACACCAAGCGGACAGATTGATTAAAGAACTTGTCGATAGCGTTAAAGATTGCTTCAACAGAACCTTGCCCTGTCGCATTAAATTCAACTTTCTCACCATCCATATTGGCTAGGCTAACAAGCGCTTCAATGTCATTATCTGCATGGGTTTGCAGTTGTAAATCATCAAAATGGAAGCCTTCTGGATTTTCAACCATGGTTCCAGCTACCAGCGCACGAATATCTGCATCTGTAATTTCTTGCTTCTTATCGGCCAGTGCCTTAAACTTCGCAAAGAGTGGTTTGATGTCCTCTTCTGTAAAGTCTAGGGCCAATTCTCTTAGTTTCTCAATAAAAGCATGGCGACCAGACAATTTTCCAAGCGGAAGACTATTACTCTTAACACCAACCAATTCAGGAGTGATAATCTCATAAGTAAGAGGATTTTTAAGAACTCCATCTTGGTGAATACCAGATTCATGAGAAAAGGCATTACCACCAACGACGGCCTTGTTTTTAGGAACTGGAATTCCTGAGAAGCGAGAAACCATTTCTGACGTATTGATGGTCTCATTTAGGACAATACTAGTTTCTGCTTGGTAGTAATCTTGGCGAATATTGAGGGCCACTGCTATTTCTTCCAAAGCAGCATTTCCAGCTCGCTCCCCAATACCGTTGACGGTTCCTTCAACACGTCCTGCCCCATTCTTAACAGCAGCAAGGCTATTAGCCACTGCCATTCCGAGGTCATCGTGACAGTGTGGTGAATAGATAATCTGACGATCTGTCTTGACATTCTCAATCAAGTATTTGAAGATAGCGCCGTACTCTTCTGGAGTGGTGAATCCTACCGTATCAGGGATATTGATATAAGACGCCCCTGCATCGACCGCTGTTTGAACAACTTGCAAGAGGAAATCCAACTCTGTTCTAGTCGCATCTTCAGGAGAGAATTCGACAATCTCAAACTTGGAACGGGCATAGGAAACATGCTCCTTAATAGCTTCCAAAATCTCTTCCTTACTCTTATTGAGCTTATACTTTCGGTGTATCGGACTAGTAGCAATAAAAACGTGAACTTGTGGATACTTGGCGTCCTTGAGGGCCTCGTAGCAAGCATCAATATCAGACTTGACAGATCGTGCTAAGCCAGTCACTGCCGTTTTTTTCAAGACCTTGGCAATCTCCTGCACTGCTGTAAATGAATCAGGACTCGCCGCCGGAAAACCAGCTTCGATTGCTGAAATACCCCATTTCTCCAGCTGTCTTGCTATGGCAATTTTTTCCTTGATTGAAAAGTTAACACCCGGTGTCTGCTCTCCATCCCGAAGGCTAGTATCTAGAAATTCAACTGTTCTCATAAGATTTCCCCTTTTACAAATGTGATTTTTAAAAAAACATCTCGCTCAGAAACCCAAGCGAGATGTTGATTTACTCCCGCTTGGTAAGCCAAACAGGACTAATGCTTTTTGCACTAGCCCGAGTACCTCAACAACAAAGCAAATTGATTAAACTTAGCTGTTCTCATGTTTGACTTTCTCCTTCGTTTGATATCTTGTTAAGTATTTTAGCATAGGCAAAAGCACTTGTCAAGAAAAAATCAAATATTTTCTGAAAATTTCTTCAGTAGAGAATATTTTGCTAATTGAAAGTCGTTGAAAAATCTTGAAATATTTCATTTTTTAGTGGTTAAGTTCCAACTTTTTGCCATCAATCCCAGTACTTCTTCATCTGATAAAGTATCATCAAGCGCCACACTAATCCAGTAACGTTTATTCATATGAAAGGCTGGATAAATTCCCTTTTGTGAAATCAGGTCCGCTACTTGGTCATGTTTGAGGTTGACTGCTTCGACTAGACCTTCTCTCCCCTTTTCCAGCTTATCCCAAGAGATTTTCATCAAAACAGCATACCATTTTTTATTGCTTTCATGTCTTAACACTGCTGTATCAGGCGATTTCTCCCACAGATACTCCAACTGATTAGCATACTTTTCCTGAATCTGAGCCATGATACGCTTAGTCTGAGGACAGATAAAATCCTGCACATCAAAACAAGCCTTCCGAATCTGGTAAAGAGTCTCCAAACAAGCCTCACGGACACTTCCTACAAAACTTCCTGTCATACTTTGAATATGGACTTGAGGATAAAGATCACCTGTTTCTCGGTCAAATACCTGAAAACTCACATTATTAGCAGAGATGAACACAGCCATGACAAAGTCGCCCTGCAAAATCTTGGAGCTATAATTCCAGACTTCCCCATTTTCTACAAAACCAAAAGCTTGAGCCTTTTCTTGATTAAACTGATAGGATTTAAAAATTTCAAACATAAGTGAAAACTGCTACCCAAAGCTAGCAGTTCCTTTCTATTTTTTAAAAGACAACCTTGGTTCCGTGCAATTGTGTCACGCCCAACTGGTCAATAAAGGTTTGACGGTTGTCCAAGTCAATCCCTCCACCTGGTAAAATTTCAATCTTACCTTTAGCGTGCTCCAAAATTCTGTGATAGTGGGCAAAACGTTTTTCTAAGGAGTCACCAGATACACCCGCACGAGTCAGGATACGAGTAACTCCAGCTTGACTGAGCCAGTCAATAGCTTCCAGTTGATCATCATCGCTCAATTCATCAAAGGCCATGTGGAAGACAATTTCCATCCCTTTTGAAGCCTCAATTAGCTTCTCTAGATTAGCCTTATTCAACTTTTTATCAGCAGTTAAAGCCCCAAATACAACCCCTTGACTTCCAGCCTGAGCAGTAAAGCGAATGTCTTCTAGCATGATAGCAATTTCTAGGTCATTGTAGACAAAGTCGCCACCACGTGGACGAATCATGGTCATGATGGTCGTATCGTAGTTAGCTGCCAGTTCAACCGCTGCCTTGGTCACTCCATAGCTGGGAGTTGTCCCTCCAACTGCTAGATTGTCACAGAGTTCGATTCGACGAGCTCCAGCCTGTATCGCTTTTTCAAGCAAGGTCACATTTTCAGCACAAAATTCGTAAATCATTTGATTCTCCTTGAAGATTACTTTGAACTTATTATATCATATTGTTGTGAATATGCTTTCAATTTTATCAAGGCAAATAACTACTATTTTAACTATTCTTTGTCTGGAATGACCTTGAAGAGATAATAGGTTATAAAAATAGTCAAAGCTCCCAGACCGATTTTGACTGGTAAGAGAGGGGCAAAATAAATGGAAATTCCCATCAAGCTGTAGATAGATACGATGATTTTTTTCTTTCGTTCACGGGCAATAGACTTAGTCTCGCGAAAATCAGCTACATATGCTTGATAGAGCTTGGTATGATAAAGCCAATCTTCGAAGCGCTTGGAACTTCTGGAGAAACAAGCAATAGACAACAAAAGAAAAGGCGTTGTAGGCAACAAGGGTAAAACAACCCCAACAATTGCCAAGGCCAGTGATAAAAAACCAATTATCAGATAGATAAGACGCATAACTACTCCTAATTAAAATAATCCTCTTCTAGTTTCGCATACAACGGTGAATTTTGTCAAGTACTAATCAAAAAGAGCCTGAAATTCACTTCCAGGACTCTCCTCTTATTTAATCTTTTCTTCTTCGTAGTCACCCTTACTACATACAATCTGCTTGCCACCACCACGGACTTTTTTCTCCATGAGGAAGTTGCCACATTTTGGACAGTCACGACCAACAGGCTTATCCCAAGAGGTAAATTCACATTCCGGATAGCGATTGCAACCATAGAAGAGACGATTACGTTTGGTTTTACGCTCAATGATTTGTCCCTGATGACAACTTGGACACTCTACACCGATTTCTTTCACGATTGCTTGGGTATGACGGCAATCTGGGAAATTGCTACAAGCGTAGAACTTACCAAAACGACCAAGTTTAATGACCATTGGACTGCCACACACTTCACAGTCAAATCCAGCTGGTTCATCCTTGATTTGGATTTTTTCCATTTCTTCTTCAGCCTTGGCCACTTCTTTAGAGAATGGTTTGTAAAAGGCATCAATAACACGTTGCCACTGCTCTTTTCCGACTTCGACATCATCTAGTTTGCCTTCCATTTCAGCTGTGAAGGTTACGTTTACGATATCTGGGAAATATTCAACGATGAGCTTGTTAACAATTTCTCCCAACTCTGTCGGTTCAAAGCGTTTGGCTGCAAGGCGAACATAATAACGTTTCTGAATAGTTTCAATGGTTGGTGCGTAGGTGGACGGACGTCCAACCCCATTTTCTTCCAAGGTCTTGATAAGGGTCGCTTCAGAATAGCGAGCAGGCGGTTGGGTGAAATGTTGCTCTGGTTTGCTATTGACCTGCTTAACCACATCTCCAACAGCCATATCTGGTAACATTTTATTCTTATCAGAATCATTATAAATAGCAAGATAACCATCAAACTTAACCTGACTACCATTGGCAGCAAATTGGACCCCATTTTGAGATAATTTAACAGCCATAGTATCAAAGACAGCAGCTGTCATCTGGCTTGCCACAAAACGATTCCAGATAAGGGTATAAAGCTTGAGCTGATCCTTATCCAGATACTTAGCGATGCTTTCTGGTGTATTAAAGACGCTAGACGGGCGAATAGCCTCGTGAGCATCCTGAGCTCCAGAAGCATTTTTGACCTTGCTACCATGCTTAGAATACTTGCTACCAAAACGGTCCGTAATGAAGCTTGCTGCTTCATTTTGCGCTACAGGACTGATACGGGTCGAATCGGTACGCATATAGGTAATCAAACCTTGCACACCAGAACCGATATTGATCCCTTCATAGAGCTGTTGGGCAACCATCATGGTTTTTCGAGTACGGAAGTTAATTTTATTGGCAGCATCCATCTGCATAGATGAAGTGGTATAGGGTAATAGAGCATTGCGTTTGCGCTCTTTCTTATCTACCTGATCCACTGAAAAGTCTTTACTGGTCAGACGAGACAAGACTTCCTTGACCTCATCATTGCTAGTCAGTTTCAACTTTTTGCCGTCTACTCCATAGAAGGAAGCCTGAAATTGCTTGGTTCCCTTTTTAAAGACGCCATCAATTGTCCAGTATTCTTCTGGCTGGAAAGCATTGATTTCATTCTCACGATCAATGATTAACTTAAGCGCAATGGACTGTACGCGCCCTGCTGACAAGCCCTTCTTAACCTTCTTCCACAAAATAGGCGAAATCGAATAGCCTACCAAGCGATCCAGGACACGACGAGCCTGTTGGGCATCAACCAAGTCCATATCAATCTTGCGTGGCTCCTTAAAAGCATTTTTGACTGCATCCTTGGTGATTTCATTGAAGACCACACGGTTGGCATCATTTTCATCCAAGTTGAGAATATGGGCCAAATGCCAAGAAATCGCTTCTCCTTCACGGTCCGGGTCACTCGCCAGAAAGACTTTATTAGCTTTTTTAGCTTCTTTTTTCAAGTCATTGATAAGAGGACCTTTTCCTCGGATATTGATATATTGCGGTTCATAATTATTTTCAATATCGACGGACATACTGGATTTTTTCAAATCACGGATATGCCCGACACTGGCTAGAACCTTGTAGTTTCTGCCTAGATATTTTTCAATCGTCTTGGCCTTAGCAGGCGACTCCACGATGACTAGATTTTTTTTAACTGTTGATTTTTTCTTTTTTGTTGCCGTAGCCACAGTATCACACCTTTTCAAAGTAATAAACTTTATAAAGTGTAAACCATTTTTTGAACCCTGTCAAGACTTAGCTACTATAATAGAAGAAAAGTTTATACTTAAGACCACAATCTTCCTTTGATATACATAGAAGACTCACGAGAAAAACCAGCTATTCTCAAGAAATTATTGTTCCTCAGACTCTGTATCAAATTTATTAGCCTTTTCCTTTTCTTTCGCTTCCTTATCCTTGATATACTGGAAGAAATACTCCACCAGTTCTTCCTTACTAAGTTGTTCTGAATCAGACAATTGGGAAACTTGAACAGAAACATCACTTAAACCATAGTCACCTCTCTTACTTGAAATCATATCGAGTTCTTCTTCTGTCAAATAATTTCCTGAAATGGTTAGCTTTAGGGTATGAGTCTTTTTAGAATAGATTTTTTTCAAAATATTATGCCCCTGAAATTGCTCTGATATAAATTTCTTAAGGGACTCTTTTTTCAACGTTTCTCTCACTAAAGTCGTTGCAGAGATAAAACTCGGAATCATCAGCAAAACAGCAACTAGAAGCAAAATCCTGCGCATTTTAGAGTCTTCTTCATTATCTTTAAAATAATGTTTCTTAACCATCATCAACCTAACACCTATATAAGTCGCAATGACAATAAAGCTACAATTGATGAGGAATAGGTAAGAGGAGCCTATGATAAATTTTAGATTAGCAGAAGCAATAGCATAACCTACTGTACAAAGAGGAGGCATCAAGGCGGTTGCAATAGCAACACCAGGAACAATATTATTGGTCTCTTTTTTCCTAGCACCAATAATACCAGCTATCCCTCCTACAAAAGCAATGAGAACATCCCAAATAGTCGGAGAGGTTCTAGCAACAATCTCCGAACTAGCATACGAAATGGGAGAAAGATAAAAATAAAGTGTTGAAGCTATTAGACTGGCAAGAATTTGAATAGCTAATATTTTAAAAGATTTTCTTAACAATTTAAAATCAAATATAGCTAGAGAGAGCCCCACTCCCAGAATAGGTGTCATCAAAGGAGAGATTAACATGGCTCCAATAATCACGGGAGTCGAATCCATATTTAATCCGATAGAGGCGATAAGCATGGCACATAGTAAAATCGCTAAATCACTTCTGGAAAGTTCTAATTCTTCATATATTTTATTTCTAAATTCTATCAACGAATACAGTTTATTATTTGTCACAAATATCTTCCTTTCCCAGCTAACTAGTCGCTAATACTCTTCGAAAATCTCTTCAAGCCACGTCAGCTTCACCTTGCCGTAGATATATGTA
>NZ_VMMK01000024.1:0-6039 GCF_013277255.1 Streptococcus sp. 2154 | reverse complement strand
ATTTTCATTGAGTATAAAATCCTAACAAACTCAATACTTTAGTAGTCTGATATGCCAATCTCATGAGGTCTTTTTATCATTTTCCATCATATCCTGACGCAAATGTCTACTGATGTCTCTCATCAGTTTCATTTCTAGTAAATGAAAATCAAACTCGGAAGCTCACCGTAGCTTGCTCAAAACACAGCAAGACAAAGCTGATGACGTAAAAAGATTTTCGAAGAGTGTCATCATCAATTTCAGACCATTTTTTATAATAACCATTTTATTTTTATCTGTCAAGGTCTTTGAATTCTTTCTTAAACAAGCCTTGTAATCTCTACTTTTGAAGAATTTATTTTTCCTTACTGGCAATACTTGAGACGATACAGCTCCCTGATAATAAGCTGACCAAGATTAGTCACAAGCAACTCTCCTTTCTCAATTACACTAAATTGCTTTCCTTCCTCTGGGAAAAGTCCTCCACTCTACTTATTCACTTAGAAAAAACGCATAATATCAAGTGCTGAAAAAACTGATACTATGCATTTATTGTGGGGATATTTACTTCATTTTCTATTAAAAATTGATTTTTCTCAGTATTCTAGCTTATATAATGTTTAAAATTCAAATTCCGCAAGCACATCTCGCCCACTGGTGACCAATTTTGCCCCTTCTTGAATCAAATGATGGCAACCATCTGATAGCCCATCTAAAATGCTACCAGGAATAGCAAAGACATCGCGTCCTTCTTCCATTGCTCGCTCACAGGTAATGAGACTCCCCGAGCGCATCTTAGCCTCTGCTACAATCACGCCACGGCAAAGTCCAGCAATGATGCGATTACGGGCAGGAAAATGAAATTTCAGAGGTTGTTCGCCAGGTCCATATTCACTGAGAACCAGATGATCATTGCCGATGTAGTCTTGCAAACGTTTATTGGCTTTAGGATAAAACACATCCAGTCCTGTTCCAATCACTGCAATGGTTTTTCCGCCATTTTGAAGAGCTGCCATATGAGCTGCTGTGTCAATGCCCTTGGCTAATCCACTGACGATAACCAGTTCATTTTCCAAGCCTTGAATGACTTTTTCAACTGACTTAGCTCCCTGTTTGCTACAAGCACGACTGCCCACGACCGCTACCTTCGGGAATTTCAGGAGGTCAAGATTTCCCTTGTAAAATAAAAGTACAGGCGCATCATATATTTCACTCAAATCCCAAGGATAACAGTCATCTAAAATAGAGAAAGATGGAAATTTTTGAAACTCTTTCGACAAATGCGCATCGTCTATCTGAAAATAACGTTCCATAAAAACGGCTGGATTACGGCAACCTGATATATCTGCAATATCACCCAACAAAAGCTCCTGATCAACATTTTCACCGTATTCTAGCACTTTCAAAATCTGTTGATTGGTCAAACCTGATTTTTTTAACTTATAGATTTCATAGTTTGTGATTTTCATAAATAACTCCATTTCTTTTTCTACTCATCTATCTATTCGTAAAAGTTCGTAAAAAATCAAAAAAACATCCGACTATTTTGTCAGATGTTGGAATCTTTAATTTTCGTTTTTAAGAATCTCTTCTAATTTATGATAATCTTGGACACTATCGATCTCATAGATGCTGTTGCCTTCTAATTCTTCAACATAGACATCCAGTTCTTTGATATTATCCTTAACCATATTATCCCAATAGAGATCAACAAATTCTCCACTTTCATAAGCCTTGTCAATAAAGCTGACAATTTTTTCTGCAGTTGGAGCATCCCAGAAGGATACACCACTAAGGATGCGGCCTGCCTTGCTATCAACAGTAATGTCTTGAACCTTATAGTCATCTCCATAGACCAAGAACCATTCGTTGGTACAATCTTCACGATAAACACTAAAATAAGTCGAACGTGTCAGATCATTGCGGAACATATTTTTAAAGAGATAGTTATCTGCATCAATAACATAACTGTTGGCCAATTCTTCTTTTACAAGATAGAGAGAGTAAAAGTTGTTGTAGTCAGCGTATTTATTATTGAAAACGAGGCGAACACCGTATTTTTCTTTTAAGTAATCGAATTGTTCTTTAAGGTAACCAACGATGATGATGATGTCATGGATTCCTTTTTCTTTGAGAAACTCAATCTGGTATTCAATCAAAGGTTTTTGATTAACCTGAACCAAGGCTTTAGGGGTATTTTCAGTCATAGGACGCAAGCGAGTTCCCAATCCCGCTGCTAAGATAATGGCTTTCACACGAATCTCCTTTATTCTTTAATAATAATATAAACTCCAGCTATGACGACAAGTGACGTAATAATTGTCAGCATATCTAGCGGTGCACCCAAGAAAACAACTGCAAACAAGACAGTCCAAACTACATAACTCACGTTCAATCCTGTAGCCTTGGCTGGTTGCAAGCGATTGATAGCGATATAATAAGCCAAATAGGAAATCATATCAAAGGCTGCAAAGACAATCATAAGACCTAGCAATTGTCCATTGGCCACTTCTGCAAATGACTGATGAGAAAAGAGCACAATCACAAGATAGGACAAGAATGAAGTTACTTGACGGATTAAGAGGGCTTCGATTTCACTCAATTCACTTTCCATGGCAAAGGAGCTAAGAACACTCTCACTTCCCCATGCAATGGCACAAACTAAAGCACAAAGAATCCCAATGTAGAAAGAATTAACCTGTTCAACCTTATAGGTCTGAGCAATAATCCCTCCAATAATCAAGACAATCCCAAACACAGTATTTCTCGAAATCTTGTGCTTCAAAAAGAAGAAAGCCAATAAAACTGAAATCGCAGGATAGATAGCAGATACAGATGAAGCCAAGGAACTTCCGATATACTTAACTGCATAAAGATTGGCCTGCATACCGATAGGGCCTGCTAATAAGGCTCCGATGATAACACTAACATTGCGAATATTTAAGAAAATTGAGAGACGAACTTTTCCTTCTTTTACCAAGAGAAAAGCTAGTAAGATAAAGATGCTCAAGAAATCATGAGCTGCAGCCACCACAAAGGGTGACAAATCTGTAAAAATCGAAAAGATATAAGCACTAATCGTTAGACCCAACCCCCAGAAAATACCTGAGAGTAGACCAAAAGAAACTCCATTTTTATTTTTCATCTGAACCTCCATAAGAAGCCAGATCTTTAACAGCTCTTTGGTAACGACTTACACCATAGTCACCAAAATCTGCGCCTTGCTCTTCCTTATAGACAGTCCATAGACTCCAAATAGTATCTTGTAAAATTTTATAAATGGCAATCTTTTCTCGAGAGACAGGTGTTTGGTCACTCTCATAGTGAGATAAGAAAGCTTCTTCCTCTTGGGAAGTGAATTCAGACTCTAAAAAGAGGGCAGCCAAATCCCACATTGGATCATTCATTGATGAATATTCCCAGTCAATCAAATAAAGTCGTCCTTGAGGTGATTCGATAAAGTTTTCAGGCACCAAATCAATATGACAAGATTTTCTGTCAACACCTAAGTCAGCCAGTCTTTTCTCTAAGGAGAAGACTTCTTCTCGAACCGCTTCATAGTTGGCATAAGGGATTTTTTCCTCAATCAAAGATTCGTATTTTTTGATTTCTTCAAAAGGAGCAAATTCTCCTCTTAATTCCTTGCCAGAAGCATGAATAGTTTGTAATATTGGAGCAATTTTATCAAATTTGGTCTTGATTGACCTTGAATCAAGCGTAATCGCAGATTCGATATACTCATTTACTTTGATACCAGCTTCAATATCAAAAAGATAATTTTTTACATCTAGGTCTAAATCTTTAAGTAGTTCAAGATTGTACTTTTCATCTTGACGATTGATCAGTTTTTCTGTCCCTTTACCAAAGAATTTAACAATGTATTGCTTATTTGTTGTTTTGACCAAGTAGTTTTGATTGGTCATTCCCCCCAGTTGTTCAACACTGAGGACTTCCTCTTCTTCACTAAGTAAGGAAGAAATTTTCTCTTTAATGATTTTCTCCACAATTAACCTCCAGTACTTATACTTCCCACTTAAACACGGTTTTAAAGGCTGTGTTTAAATCGGTTGCAAAGACACGGTGAATATCTTTAATTTCTCTTACAGGTTCTTCTAGATAAAGGATATTTTTAAGACGATTGGCGAATTTCTTGACTTCCATCATTTGGATGGCATTTTCAAAATCGATGCGACCAGAACGAGAGGAACCAACCAAGAGCAAGCCTTTTTCTAAGGCATCGCGTGTATTGAGATTGACTTTATACTCGCTAACGCCCATCAGGAGAATCGTTCCCTGAGGACGAATGTAGCGAATCAGGTCATTTATAGCCGGTCCAGTACCATTACCACCACAACACTCAAAAGCATGGTCAAAGGCCAAATCTTCAGGAATATTATCCGTAATATAGCATTCTTTAGCAAATGAGAAGAGTTCCAATTTTTCCCAATGACGACCAATAACCACAATCTCTGCTTCTGGCAAAGTATAGTTGATAATATTGGCAACCACAAAAGCTAAACTTCCATCTCCGATAACAGCAATTCGGTCCCGCTTGCTATGAGCAAGGGTCAATAGACGATTCATAGCGTGCATGCCGACACTGACAAACTCTGTAATGGCTGCAACCGTATCTTCGATAGCATCATAAGCCACCACACGGTCTTTAGGGAGAGAAACAAACTCTCTCATAAAGCCGTCAAATCCACTAGACAAGAAATGGGTCCCTGTCATGTAGTTCTCATAGAATTCTTTATCACTCTGCATAGGAGGCTGATTCGGAATCATGACAACTTTTTGACCAACCTCATAGGTTCCCGTCGGGTCAGAAATGACGGTTCCACATGACTCGTGAATCATTGCCATTGGAAGCTTTTTATTCAAAATCTTGGGATCACGTTTTCCCTGGTAGTAACGCTGATCCGCATGACAGACCGCCATGTAGTTGGGACGGATAAGGATATGATTTTCTTGGTCAATAGCCTCTTCCTGATATTTGACATTGATAAACTTAGGCTTAGTTAGTTGATAAATTTGATTAATCATATCACTAGTCTTTCTCAATCATACTTTTTGCAATCTTCAAATCTGTCACGGTTGTAATCTTCAGATTTGAGTATTCACCCTTGGCCAAGGCCACATCTTTTCCTTTGATCACAAAGATTTTACATGCATCTGTCAAGATTTCCTTCTCTTCATCAGAAAGAGATCCATAAAGGTCCATAAAGTCCTTGCAACGGAATGTTTGAGGTGTTTGTCCTTGATAAAGGTGAGCACGATTTGGAATATCTGTAATAAATCGACCATTGGTACTTTCAACGATAGTATCAACCGCTTCTACCACTGTGTCCACTGCGTCATGATTTTGGGCAAGTTGAATATTGTCCTGAATCATGCGAAGCGTAATAAACGGACGAACAGAATCGTGGGTAACAACGATATCCTCTGGAGTAAGCGGACGATAAGCATCGATAGCTTCAATGATTTTCTCAATACTCGTATTGCGGTCAGCACCACCTTTTGTAATGATGATACGTTCCTTATGAAGAGGAAGATATTTATCTACAAGATCTTCTGCATGAGAAACCCAGTCTCCATGAACCCCAACTACAATTTTTTCAATACTTGGTTCCAAGACAAATTTTTCAATTGTATGAATCAAAATAGGTCGATCACCTAGCTCTAAAAATTGTTTTGGCAAGTTACTGATTCCCATGCGTGTGCCAGTTCCACCAGCAAGAATTCCTGCATAAATCATCTATTTTCTCCTTTGTCTTACTAAAAAAACTTATTCTCTCTATTATACCACAATCTAGTCCTATCATGAAAGAAATACCGGCCCTCCCGTTCTAGAATAGAAGGATTAAGGAGTTCTATTATTCAAAGAAACTAGTCCATTTCTAGTAATGACCAGGAATTCTGTAGTCATTGCTAATAAATGGCTGTGAAATTTTAGAGTTCTTCAGAATAATATAGTTTTCTTAAAGAAAACTTAAAAGTAAGCTTTGAAACTTCAAAGTGATTACTTGACTTATACTCAATGAAAGTCATAACCACCCGTGA
>NZ_VMMK01000023.1:0-5144 GCF_013277255.1 Streptococcus sp. 2154 | reverse complement strand
TCTGCTGGAATTGTGACAGTAACTTTTCCATCTTTATCTACTGTGATTCCTGGTGTTCCACTTTCGAAGGTTGTTCCTGTTGGAATTTTTTTACCATTCTCTTCTGTTAATGGAATTTTCACTTCAGTTCCTGGTTTTCCATTTCCATCATTGTATTTCGGTGTGTACTCATCAGATACTTGAGTCACCTTAACTGTTACTGGAACCTCATCTACTGTTTTGTCTGGATAAGTAACTAGTACTACTGCTGGCTTATCACCTGCTGAAGATGTATCCGGTGTTTCCTTCCACACATAAGTTGTGCCGTTTGGAAGATTATTTTTGTTACCAATACTATTTTTAGCTTCTGGTATTTTATTCAAACCTACAGTTTGATTAACAGGAGTTGGTGTATACGCATCCTTTTGTGGTGTAACGGTTACTGTTACTGGGATATCGATTGTCGAACCATCTGGATAGGTAACGGTGACAATACCTGGCTTGTCACCTGGTGTAGAAGTATCTGGTATCGTCTTCCATGTGTAATTTGTGCCATTTGGAAGGTCACCATTATTACCAATACTGTTCTTAGCAATTGGTTGTTCCTTATGCCCAACTGTTTGAGTTTTGGCTGTTGGAACAATATTTGTTGCCTCCTTAATTGGGCTTGGTTCTGACACAACATCATCTTGTCCTGATGTTTGAACAGTTGTTTTAGCTGTAATATTTCCTACTGGAACCTTACCTGTGATGATTACAGTTGCTTTCCCATTTGTTACAGTTCCTGTACCAATAACAGTTGTTTCATCTGGACCATAAAGAGTCACGATTGAACCATCTTTAACTCCACCTCCAACAGAAACAGTTACTGGGACGTTTTCTTGATTAGACTTACCTGTTAGATCTGTTTCAATCGTTGGAGCTTTTGGCTTAACAATGATGGTTACTTGCGGATTAGATTTGGCCACTGTTTTATCTGTATGAGTTGCTGTTGCTGTGTACTTAAAGACACCTGCTGTATCTTGAAGTATCTTTGGTGCTGTTCCTTCCCAGCCCCACTCAACTCCAATTCCTTTACCATTAGGTCCAGCATCTGTATATTGGTTAGCGTCCACACGCCCCTTCCAGCTTCTTAACGAATCTCCAACTGTAACTGTCGCTGTTTTACCTTTAATAGGATAAAGAGCTGCTTTATTAGTTGTCGCTACTTTCTCTGGACTAGGATCAGATGTGACATCTTGTTCACCTGGTGTTTGAACAGTTGTTCTAGCTGTAATATTTCCTTTTGGAATTGTTCCTGTAATTATCGCTTTTCCATTAGCCACAGTACCTGTACCAATTGCACGTCCATCCTGAGAATAAAGTGTTACAATAGAACCATCTTTTACCCCGTTATGAACATTTACAACAACTGCTGTGTTAGGTAATTCTGCCTTACCAGTTAAATCTGTTTCAATTGTTGGAGCCTTTGGTTTAACAATAACGGTTACTTGTGGATTAGATTCTGCTACTGATTTATCTGTATGAGTTGCTGTTGCTGTGTACTTAAAGACACCTGCTGTATCTTGAACAACTTTCGGCGCTGTTCCTTTCCAACCCCATTGTACTCCATTTCCGCGTCCTTTTGGTGCATTTGTGTATCGGTTCGAATCTACACGTCCATCCCATACCTTTAGTGAATCTCCAACTGTAACAGTTACTGTCTGACCTTCCAGTGGATGCTGACTAGCTAAGTCTTTCCCTACATGAACAGGGACATCAATATTCTCAGTTGATTTATCTGGATATGTGATTTTTACGACTGCTTTTTTATCTGTTCCTGTAGTATTGGTTTCAGGTTTTGAAACTACTTCAAAGATGGTTCCATTTGGGAAGGCTGGTGTACCAGGTTTAGCAATGACTTTTCCTTTAACCTCATCATCTGTGATGGTATCGTTAAATAGTACAGTCAACGTATTTGCTGCTGGAGTATACTTTTCTGCCTGCTCATGTACTTCAAATACAAAATGCCCTGTTGTTGAATTTGTACCATCAGTTGAAATTGCACGCGCAGTATACTTACCTTTTGCAACACCTAAACCTACTGTTCCTGTTACATTTTGTCCTAATGGCGAACCTTCTGTTGCCGTGCCATTGACAGGTGTAAAGTTAAAGCCACTTTGTAGGTTTTCCATTTTGAAGTTCGTCACTTTTCCACTATCATCTGTAGTGATAAGACGTGTATTTACTGCATCACCTCGGTATAGCGGAATAACTATACTTTGTCCTTGTTCATGAGTTTTTCCTAACTCCACTTTACTACCATCGTCTTTAGCCCAATAGATTTTTGGTGGAGTTGTATCACGAACTATAATTGGGACATCTACTTGGTCTTCCGACTTATCAGAGTAGATGACTTTAACCTTTGCCGTTTTAGCTCCTGTTGTATTAGTCTCCGGTTTTTCTTCTACCACAAGTGTAGCATTCGTTGGATATCCTGCAACTTTTGCCTTAATTTGATCATCTGTCAGCTGGTGGTTTATTCCGACTTGAAGCTCTGTGGCAGTTAGGTTATGAGTTGCGTTTTCCTTAGTTGCTGGTACAACTTTGACTTTTACTGTCTTAACAGTTTCGTGACCAGCGTCATCAGTTGCCTTAAAGGTAACTGTTTTTTCTCCAATATCAGTTTCCTTTGCTGCTCCAAGGTTAATAGATAGTGTCTTTTGTTTATCAGTATTTACTGAATAGTTCGTTTTTTGCGTAAATAGATGATCAGCATATTTTTTAAATATATCTGAAAAGTTTAAATTCACCTTAGTATCATCTTGTCCATTTACATTAAATAAGATTTTCTCACCAACTTTTACAGTTTGTTCTGCTGGTGTAACAGTCAAGGTAGGAGGTTGTGTATCTGGTTTAGGGGTTGGAGTTACAGGATTACTACGTCCAGAAGTTACTGTTCCACCCTTATTCACAACTGTTTCAGCTGTAATAGGCTTTTCTGGTAGAGCTCCTGTAACTGTAACATTCGCAGTACCTCCATTAGTTTTTCCAGTTCCGATAACTCTATCACCATCGTAAAGATTCACTGTCGAACCATCTGGCACTCCGTTTCCGACATTTACAGTAAGCTCTTGCCCAGTCTTACCTGCTTTTTCATTTACAGAGTTTTGATCAATAACAGGTTGATGCGGAATAACCTTTAATGTAGCAGTAGTAGTATTTGAGGTATCATCACTGTAGGTAGCTTGCACTTGATGCTTAAATACCCCTGCTGTATTAGTACTTGGTTGTCCATTTGTCCAATTCCAACGCATGCCATCAGGAAAGTTTTTAGTACCATCATCACGCGTTACAAAACCACTTTCTACTGGATTATTTAAATTTCCAAGAGGAGCTCCAACTTTTTTTGTAACCTCTTTACCTTGGATAGGGTATAAGGATGCATCTGGCTTGGCTTGTAAACTTGTTCCTTGCGAACCTACAATATATGATTGATTCGTAGTTGATCCAGTTGTAACAGAAGCAGCATAGACATTACCGTTAGCAGCTTCTGTGTCTGTCACACTATCCTTCAGTTTTACTCTAGCGGTCATATGGATTGCATAATCTAAGTCTGTCCGACCGACTTCCAATCCAAGAGTATAACTGATGTTGCCAGTGTAACTTCCATCTGTTCTTTTTACAATCTTATCTAAATAAGAATCATCTTTGTTATGTTTAAACACTTGCCATTTTTGATTAGGACGACTTACTCCTTGTGGATCGTATGTTGATCTTCTATCCTCTGGGAAAACGTTGGTTCTTTGTTTCCATGGTTCTGAAATTATAGCTGTCTCCCCAACCTTTTGGAATCCGCTACCTCCATCAGAAAGCTTTCTATTAGAATTTCTATCAAGATTTCGATAACGAGTAAAAGTTAAATTTTCTACTTTATTAGAACCATCCATGATATTAAACGGAGGTTGGAAATAATAATGCTGACTATAAGATTTATCTACCATGGCCACTCCATTATTATTGAAGTAAACATCATAGACCATCCATTTACCTGAACTATTTTGTTCATATTTTGCTTTAATTACTGTCTTTTTTTCTGTAAATTCAGGATCATCATTCCTTAAATATGATCCACCGTTAGTATTTTTATCGACCGATGCAAAATATTTAACGTTTTTCAACGACCCAGAAGAGCTAGTTGCTGTGTAAGCTCTAAACTGTGTTCCTCGAGCCATTCTCTTCACACGTTTTTTCATATCTTCAACATCGTTCAGAGAAACTGTGGTATTTTCAAGAACTCCTTGAGCCAATCCTATGAGTTCGTTGGCTTTTTCAAGAACATCTTTGCTAGTCTCATGCTCAGGTAATTCCAAAACAGGTGCCTGCAATTGATCAACAGATACTTTCAAAGAATCTTTTTTAGCTGATACAGTTTGATTCTCTTCGCTTGTTCTTACTTCAGAAGAAGATTCGCTCACTGGATTTTCAGCCTCAGTTTCAGTATTACTTTCTCGAACCTCACTTGATTCTTTTACCGCAGTAGATAAAATAGCTAAATCAGTAGACAACAGTTCTTTTAGTTCATTAATATCTTTTTGAACTGCATCAGCTTTATCTAGCAATACCTGACCTTTCTGAACTCTTTCTTTTACAGAAGAAAGTACTGAGTCGTCAAGGTTTAATTTAGCTGAAAGAAGAGAATTTAATTCTTCAACTATTGTTCTTAACTGACTTTTATCAACCGTATCACCACTATTTTCAACAATTGCACTTTCTTTATTTTCTAAAGAATTATTAGCTACTTCTACTTTGTTTTCAGTATATGCCGTAATACCTAGAGGCGACTCGGCCTCATTTTTAGGGCTTGCTGCACCCGCAGTAGATGATGAAGTATTTTCAACTACACTATCCGCACTAGCAACGCGCGCACCTAAAAACATCAGTGCTGCAACAGCTACTGAAGCCGCACCAAAGCTATATTTACGAATAGAAAAGCGCAAAACTTTTTCACGTTGCTGACGCTTTATTTTATTGAGTGAATTTGATTTATTTTCCATTGTCCCTCCTTATGTTAAAACACAAAATCAAATAAAAAAGCAACCTTCATAGCTACACACCTTATCGAAATGCACCCATGAAACCTACTATAATGAGTATTTCTTACACATTACAGCTATTACAGCTAT
>NZ_VMMK01000022.1:0-11824 GCF_013277255.1 Streptococcus sp. 2154 | reverse complement strand
TCACGGGTGGTTATGACTTTATCGACTCATCTCTAAATAGTTTTTAATGATTTGTAACTCTTTTTGGTTCAAAGGGAGGTAGTTACCTTCTGCTAAATCTGGGTTCAATGTAAAGTCCCCAAATTGGATTCTCTTGAGGCTAGTCACCTTAACACCAACCGAGAGGAACATTTTCTTGATTTGATGAAATTTTCCTTCTGAAATGGTGATAGAGGCTTGACTGAGGGAGAGACTTGCAGATAGAATCTCTAGTTTTGCGGGTTTACAGACAGTGCCATCTAAAAAGACAATTCCTTTTTGAAAGGCTTGGATATGGTCAGGTGTCAGAAGTCCATTAACTTTAACTTGATAAGTTTTATCGACATGATATTGGGGATGGAGGAGCTGAAAGCCTAAGGGACCGTTATCGGTCAAGAGGAGGAGTCCCGTTGTATCTCGGTCCAGTCGGCCGACGGCATAGAGCTTATCAGACTGGATGTCAGGCGGAAGGAGGTCCATGACGGTTGGAAGTTCCCTGTCTTTATTGGCTGTCACGACACCAACAGGCTTATGAAGCATCAGATAGGTGTGCTCATAGCCTTGAATGATTCGGTCCTGAAAAAGGAGTTCCTGTAGTCCTGTATCGATATTTTGGGCTAGGGAGCGGGCTGGGCAACCATCGACGAGAATATCCCCTTTGAGTAAGGCTTGCTTCATGGCCTTTCGGCTAACTTTTTCTTGGGCTAATAAATTATCTAAACGCATACTGTGCCTATCTTATCATAAGTCGCTTGCTTTGAAAAGGCTTGACGTGAAAAGAAAAGCGGAGTGAAAACATTTACACTTGCTTGAGTTATGTTATTTACCTGAAATTATGGTATAATCGTTCAGTTAGAAAATAAATTTTGAATATTATAGAGGAAATCATGACAAAATTAAGAGAAGATATCCGTAACATTGCGATTATCGCCCACGTTGACCACGGTAAAACAACCCTTGTTGACGAATTATTGAAACAATCAGAAACGCTTGATGCACGTACTGAATTGGCTGAGCGTGCTATGGACTCAAACGATATCGAAAAAGAGCGTGGAATTACCATCCTTGCTAAAAATACAGCTGTTGCCTACAACGGAACTCGTATCAACATCATGGATACCCCAGGACACGCGGACTTCGGTGGAGAAGTTGAGCGTATCATGAAAATGGTTGACGGTGTTGTCTTGGTCGTAGATGCCTACGAAGGAACAATGCCACAAACTCGTTTCGTATTGAAAAAAGCTTTGGAACAAGACCTTGTCCCAATCGTGGTTGTCAATAAAATCGATAAACCATCAGCTCGTCCAGCAGAAGTAGTGGACGAAGTCTTGGAACTGTTCATCGAGCTTGGTGCAGATGACGACCAGCTTGACTTCCCAGTGGTCTATGCTTCAGCGATCAACGGAACTTCTTCATTGTCAGATGATCCAGCTGACCAAGAAGCGACTATGGCACCAATCTTTGACACAATTATCGACCACATCCCGGCTCCAGTAGATAACTCAGATGAGCCTTTGCAGTTCCAAGTATCACTTTTGGACTACAATGACTTCGTTGGACGTATTGGTATCGGTCGTGTCTTCCGTGGTACTGTTAAAGTTGGGGACCAAGTTACCCTTTCTAAACTTGACGGCACAACTAAAAACTTCCGTGTTACAAAACTCTTCGGTTTCTTTGGTTTGGAACGTCGTGAAATCCAAGAAGCAAAAGCAGGTGACTTGATTGCCGTTTCAGGTATGGAAGACATCTTTGTCGGTGAAACCATTACTCCTACAGACGCAGTTGAAGCTCTTCCAATTCTACACATCGATGAGCCAACTCTTCAAATGACTTTCTTGGTCAACAACTCACCATTTGCTGGTAAAGAAGGTAAATGGGTAACTTCTCGTAAGGTGGAAGAACGCTTGCAGGCAGAATTGCAAACAGACGTTTCCCTGCGTGTTGACCCAACTGATTCACCAGATAAATGGACTGTTTCAGGACGTGGAGAATTGCACTTGTCAATCCTTATCGAAACAATGCGTCGTGAGGGATATGAACTTCAAGTATCTCGTCCAGAAGTTATCGTAAAAGAAATCGACGGTGTGAAATGTGAGCCATTTGAGCGTGTACAAATCGACACTCCAGAAGAATACCAAGGATCTGTTATCCAAAGCCTTTCTGAACGTAAGGGTGAAATGTTGGATATGATTTCAACTGGTAATGGTCAAACTCGTTTGGTCTTCCTTGTTCCAGCGCGTGGTTTGATTGGATACTCAACTGAGTTCTTGTCAATGACTCGTGGTTACGGTATCATGAACCATACCTTTGACCAATACTTGCCATTGATTCCAGGTGAAATTGGTGGTCGTCACCGTGGTGCCCTTGTTTCTATCGATGCTGGTAAGGCTACAACTTACTCTATCATGTCTATCGAAGAACGCGGTACTATCTTTGTCAACCCAGGTACTGAAGTTTACGAAGGAATGATCATCGGTGAAAACTCTCGTGAAAACGACTTGACAGTTAACATCACTAAGGCGAAGCAAATGACCAACGTTCGTTCAGCTACTAAGGACCAAACAGCTGTTATCAAGACTCCTCGTATCTTGACACTTGAAGAGTCTCTTGAGTTCTTGAACGACGATGAGTACATGGAAGTAACGCCTGAGTCTATCCGTTTGCGTAAACAAATCCTTAACAAGGCAGAGCGTGAGAAAGCTAACAAGAAGAAAAAATCAGCTGAATAAGAGCTAGAAAGAGAGAAAGATGGTCTATTTAGTCCTAGGGATTTTACTGCTCCTACTCTATGTATTTGCGACACCAGAAAGTATTAAAGGGACAGTCAATATCGTCGCTATGGTATGTATTTTAGTGGCACTTTTGGTTTTGTTGGCTCTATCTTTTCTGAAAATTTTTCAATTACCAACAGAAATGTTCCTAGCAATAGCCATGTTAATCCTAGCTTACTTTAGTGTGAGAGACATCACACTCATGCCAGTCAAAAAAGGTAAAAGAAGATAAAAAAGAGAGTTTTGGCTCTCTTTTTTTGGTAGGAATTTTACAATAGTTTGAATTGTTTTTTTACTATAACATCATCTCTTTTGCTTGGATAATATGAATGGGAAAAACTTGAATAAAATTTGTCAATGACATCTATTTAATATTTGGTTAGTACTGGTTGCAAATATTTTGAAATAAAACTACTATATAATATTATTCATATAGGTAATATAAAAATATTATTCATATAGGTAATATAGTAAAATATCTAAAAAATTCGATTTTTTCCTTGACAACAAATAATAAAAATGCTATTCTTATTATATAAGAAATCGGTTTCAAAAAAAGAGAGAGGAGGATTTATTTTGTTGCATTGTTGCTCAGGGTGTGCTTTTTTTGAAAGGAAAAATAAAATGAAAACGAAAAAACATAGATTACTTGCTCTAGCTCTTATTTCAAGCTTTACATTATTGGGAGCTGCATCAGCTGCTGTACAATATCCAGATGGAGGAGTATGGACATATGGAGAAGGTTCAGGAGGTGGTTGGGCTTTTTCAAATTACTATCATGGTAAAAAATATCATTCTTCTTCTCTTGTAAGTAAATGGGATAGTCATTCAGATAAAGGAACAGCAGTTGCAGGGAAAACTTCAGAGGCTTGGATTTGGACTAAATTTGGGGAACAAGTAGCATTTTACTATGACTATGACTAATATTTAGTTTTCTTAGATAATTCCCCTTGTAAGAAATTACAGGGGGGAATTTTGTTTACAAGGAGTCTACTATGAAGAAACTATTCATATTACTATCAACTTTTTTTCTCAGCTTCTTCCTTGCTTGGATTATTGTCTTACGTGCGCCACAATATTTATATGCAAGCTATGATTCCGTTTCTTTACTTCGTGTCAAAAAAGATACTCAGGAACCGACGCGTGAGGTATTTGAACAGGAATTGGAGAATTTTGCAAACTCAGAACAGAGTTTAATAGCTAGAAGAATTGTAGAGCCGAGTAAGGATGGGACAACTCACTTTACTTATGCAATTTATGGTCAGGGAACTTTACCAAAACAATTCCAAGAAGCTAGTCAAGAAAGTCGTGAACGTAGTGATCCACTAAATAGTTATCTCCTTTTGTCAGGCTCCTTGACGAAAGAAAAGCTTGCCGATAAATTAGGAGATTTGGGTTATAAAGCAATTCCTGACCGAAAGACACCGCCCTATACTCTTGCTTTTAGAATGTTACTAAATCCACTTATTTTAATTAGTTTAGCAATATTTGGCTTATCTTTCTTTGCTCTGGTGATTATTACTCGGATTAAGGAAATGAGAGCAGCAGGTATAAAACTCTTTTCTGGTCAGACTCTCTTATCCATCATGGGGCATTCTTTATCTACTGATATCAAGTGGCTCCTTCTATCAGCCCTCCTTTCCTTCCTAGGTGGGGGAGTCGTTCTTTTTAGTCAAGGTTTGTTTTATCCTATCTTGTTAGCCACCTATGGTTTTGGGATTAGTTTCTATCTGTTGTTTTTATTGGCGATTTCAATTTTACTAATGCTTCTTTATCTAATGAGTTTGAGTTACAAAGCATTAGTTCCTGTTATTAAGGGGAGATTACCCCTTAAACGCTTGATGGCTTTAACCCTATTGTGTCAGTTAGTAGCTGTTTTTACAGTGGGATACGCTGTTAAGACAGGCTTGACGTCTTACCAACGATTGAAAGAACTTGAAATTTCAAAACAAGCGTGGCAAGACAGAGCAGACTATTATCAAATTTCTTTTGGCTTAGGTGATAGAGGAAAAGATACAGAAAATCAGAGCAAGTGGTATGAATTTTCCAAAGAAGCAGTTGAACAAGAACAGGCTCTATTTGTAAAAGATAATCTCATTCATTTTGCAAATCCTCAAGGAAAAAATGAACAGGGAGAGACACTGGATACCTATAGTCCAGATGCTAATGTTCTCTATGTCAGCCCAAGTTATTTGGACAAGGAAAAGGTCGTGGTAGATGCTGAGACCAAACAGAAGTTAGTCCATCTTCAAAAAGGAGAATTTGGACTCTTACTACCAGAATCTCTTCGTTCACAGGAAGCAGAACTTAAGAAAGCTTTTGAAGAAAGTTTGAACTATTACGGGCAATCAAGTGAGGAGGCAAGTGCTCCTTTAGAGTATGAAATGAGAGCGATTATTAGCTATCTTCCAACTGGAGAAAAGCGATTTGTTTATAATAACGGTGAAAGCCCAGTATCCATTCAGTACTTAACCGATCCGATTTTAGTTGTATTTACTCCAACATCTACAGGTGATAGTTTCATTTCAAAATATGTTTGGTCTATCAATGCTGGAAAACAACTTTTTATCAAAGAATATGAGAGTGGGCTAGAACTCTTGAAGAAAGCTGGAATTTATGAGCAAGTATCTTATCTTAAAGAAGGAAGAAGTGTTTATCTAACTCGTTATAATGAAGTTCAAACTGAAACAGCAACTTTAATCCTAGGAGCTATTGTTGGAATAGCTAGTTCCTTGTTACTCTTTTATTCTGTCAATCTTCTATATTTCGAGCAATTCCGCCGAGATATTCTGATTAAACGAATTTCAGGTTTACGATTTTTTGAAACACATGCTCAGTATATGGTTAGTCAATTTGCCAGTTTTGTATTTGGTGCTAGTCTCTTTATTTTAAGCAGTCGAGACTTGGTGATTGGCTTGCTCACTTTATTCGTCTTTCTAGCTAGTGCAGTTTTGACGCTTTACCGTCAAGCGCAGAAAGAATCTCGTGTTTCTATGACAATTATGAAAGGAAAATAGGATGATTGAACTAAAGAATATATCTAAAAAATTTGGAAGCCGTCAGCTATTTTCAGATACCAATCTTCATTTTGAAGGTGGGAAAATTTATGCCTTAATCGGTACAAGTGGCTGTGGTAAGACAACACTCTTGAATATGATTGGACGATTAGAGCCATATGACAAAGGACAAATCATCTATGATGGCACTTCTCTTAAGGACATCAGGCCTTCTGTTTTCTTTAGAGATTACTTAGGATATTTATTTCAAGATTTTGGCTTAATTGAAAGCCAAACCGTCAAAGAGAATCTCGATCTGGGTTTAGTTGGTAAAAAGTTGAAGGAAAAAGAGAAAATCTCTTTGATGAAACAAGCTCTAAATCGTGTAAACCTCTCTTATTTGGATTTGAAGCAACCTATATTTGAGTTATCAGGAGGAGAAGCACAACGTGTTGCACTATCGAAGATAATTTTAAAGGATCCACCTTTGATCCTCGCAGATGAACCAACCGCTTCCTTAGACCCCAAAAACTCTGAGGAATTACTTTCTATCCTAGAATCTTTAAAAAATCCGAATAGAACTATTATTATTGCGACCCACAATCCTCTGATTTGGGAGCAAGTGGATCAAGTTATTCGAGTTACCGATTTATCACATAGATGATATGGTAAGATTCATACTCAATGAAAATCAAAAAGCAAACTAGGAAGCTAGCCGCAGGCTGTACTTGAGTACGGCAAGGCGAAGCTGACGTGGTTTGAAGAGATTTTCGAAGAGTATCAGTTAGAAGAAAGAGTCACAAACACACTTTGTGGCTTTTTTATTTCCATAAAAATGGTAAAATAGTAGGAGTAGAAATGGAGTTCGAGACATGAAAGTAATAGATCAATTTAAAAATCAAAAAGTCCTTGTTTTAGGTTTGGCCAAGTCTGGTGAATCTGCAGCTCGTTTGTTGGACAAGCTAGGTGCCATTGTGACAGTAAATGATGGGAAACCTTTCGAGGACAATCCAGCTGCCCAAAGTTTGCTGGAAGAAGGGATCAAGGTCATTACAGGTGGCCATCCTTTGGAACTCTTGGATGAAGAGTTTGCCCTTATGGTGAAAAATCCAGGTATCCCCTACAACAATCCCATGATTGAAAAGGCTTTGGCCAAGGGAATTCCAGTCTTGACTGAGGTGGAATTGGCTTATTTGATTTCAGAAGCACCAATTATCGGTATCACAGGTTCAAATGGTAAAACAACCACAACGACTATGATTGGAGAAGTTTTGACTGCTGCTGGTCAACATGGTCTCTTATCAGGGAATATCGGCTATCCTGCCAGTCAGGTTGCTCAAACTGCAATAGCTAAGGACACGCTTGTCATGGAACTTTCTTCTTTTCAACTCATGGGCGTTCAAGAATTCCATCCAGAGATTGCGGTTATTACCAACCTCATGCCAACTCATATCGACTACCACGGATCATTTGAGGGATATGTAGCAGCCAAGTGGAATATCCAAAACAAGATGACAGCAGCTGATTTCCTTGTCTTGAACTTTAACCAAGACTTGGTAAAAGAATTGGCTACCAAAACACAGGCTACAGTTGTACAATTCTCAACACTGGAAAAGGTTGATGGAGCTTATCTGGAAGATGGTCAACTCTACTTCCGTGGGGAACTAGTCATGGCTGCTGATGAGATCGGAGTTCCAGGTAGCCACAATGTGGAAAATGCCCTTGCGACGATTGCTGTAGCCAAGCTTCGTGGTGTGGATAACCAGATCATCAAAGAAACTCTTTCAGCCTTCGGTGGTGTCAAACACCGTCTCCAATTTGTGGATGAAATCAAGGGTATCAAATTCTATAACGACAGTAAATCAACCAATATCTTGGCTACTCAAAAAGCCTTGTCAGGATTTGACAACAGCAAGGTCATTTTGATTGCAGGTGGTTTGGACCGTGGTAATGAGTTTGACGAATTGGTTCCAGAAATTACTGGACTCAAGAAGATGGTTATCCTTGGTCAGTCTGCAGAACGTGTCAAACGGGCAGCAGACAAGGCCGGTGTGGCTTATATGGATGCGACTGATATTGCTGATGCGACACGTAAGGCCTATGAGCTTGCAACTCAAGGAGACGTAGTCCTTCTCAGTCCTGCCAATGCCAGCTGGGATATGTATGCTAACTTTGAAGTACGTGGTGACCTCTTTATCGACACAGTAGCGAAGTTAAAGGAATAATATGAAAAAAATTGTCTTTACAGGTGGGGGGACGGTTGGACACGTTACCCTCAATCTTTTGTTAATGCCCAAGTTCATCGAAGATGGCTGGGAAGTCCACTATATCGGGGACAAGAGTGGTATTGAACACCAAGAAATCCTCAAGTCAGGTTTTGACGTCACCTTCCATTCCATTGCAACTGGGAAATTGCGTCGCTATTTCTCTTGGCAAAATATGCTGGATGTTTTCAAAGTTGGCTGGGGAATCGTCCAATCTCTCTTTATCATATTGCGACTGCATCCACAGGCCCTTTTTTCAAAGGGAGGTTTTGTCTCTGTACCGCCAGTTATCGCTGCGCGTGTGTCAGGAGTGCCTGTTTTTATTCACGAATCGGACCTATCTATGGGTTTGGCCAATAAAATCGCCTATAAATTTGCGACGAAGATGTATTCAACCTTTGAGCAAGCTTCAAGTTTGTCTAAGGTTGAGCATGTGGGAGCAGTGACCAAGGTTTCAGACCAAAAAACTCCAGAACCCGATGAATTAGTGGATATCCAAACCCACTTTAATCCAAAATTGCCAACTGTATTGTTTGTCGGCGGTTCTGCAGGCGCTCGTGTCTTTAACCAATTGGTGACAGACCATAAGAAAGAACTAACAGAGCGCTACAATATTATCAATCTAACTGGAGATTCTAGTCTGAACGAGTTGAGCCAAAATCTTTTTCGTGTTGATTATGTGACCAATCTCTATCAGCCCTTGATGGAATTGGCTGACATTGTTGTGACACGTGGTGGTGCCAATACGATTTTTGAGCTCTTGGCCATGGCAAAATTATATGTCATTGTGCCACTTGGTCGTGAAGCAAGTCGTGGTGACCAGATTGAGAACGCAGCTTACTTTGTAAAAAAAGGCTATGCAGAAGAGCTTCAAGAAAGCGATTTGACCTTGGATAGTTTGGAAGAGAAGCTTGCTCACTTACTAAGTCACAAGGAAGACTACCAGGCTAACATGAAGGCTTCTAAGGAATTGAAATCTCTAGCAGATTTTTATCAATTGTTGAAAAAAGATTTATCATAAGGAAAGTAAATGTCAAAAGATAAGAAAAATGAGGGCAAAGAAATCTTCGAAGAATTTAAAGAGTTATCAGAATGGCAGAAACGAAACCAAGAATATCTAAAAAAGAAGGCTGAAGAAGAGGCAGCCCTAGCTGAGGAGAAGGAAAAGGAAAGACAAGCTCGAATGGGAGAAAAATCTGAAGATTCAGATGCAACCGAGGACCAAGAGAGTGAATCTGATTCAAAAGACTCAGAATCAGCTAAGGAAGAGTCTGAAGAAAAAGTAGCATCCTCAGAGGCTGACAAAGAGAAAGAAGAGATAGAAGAATCAGAGTCTAAAGAGAAGGAGGAACAGGATAAAAAGCTTGCTAAAAAGGCTACAAAGGAAAAACCAGCCAAAGCAAAGATTCCTGGTATCCATATCTTGCGAGCCTTCACGATTTTATTTCCAAGTCTGCTTTTATTGATTGTCTCTGCCTACTTGCTCAGTCCTTATGCGACCATGAAAGATATTCGTGTTGAGGGAACGGTGCACACTACAGCTGATGATATTCGACAGGCTTCAGGTATTCAGGATTCGGATTATACGATTAACCTTCTGCTAGACAAGGAAAAATATGAAAAGCAGATTAAGTCTAACTATTGGGTTGAATCAGCTCAACTTGTTTATCAATTTCCAACCAAGTTCACTATCAAGGTCAAGGAATACGATATTGTGGCCTACTATATTTCTGGTGAAAACCATTATCCTATTCTTTCCAGTGGTCAGCTTGAGACTAGTTCTGTGAGCTTGGTCAGTTTACCAGAAACTTATATATCAGTTCTCTTTAATGATAGTGAAAAAATCAAGGTTTTTGTCTCAGAACTTGCTCAAATTAGCCCAGAACTCAAGGCGGATATCCAAAAGGTGGAACTAGCCCCAAGCAAGGTGACTTCCGATTTAATTCGATTGACCATGAATGATTCGGACGAAGTCTTGGTTCCCCTGTCTGAAATGAGCAAGAAATTGCCTTATTACAGCAAGATTAAACCTCAATTGTCAGAACCGAGTGTGGTCGATATGGAAGCTGGAATTTACAGCTACACTGTGGCGGATAAATTAATTATGGAAGCTGAGGAAAAGGCCAAACAAGAGGCCGAAGAAGCTGAGAAAAGGCAGGAAGAAGAACGTAAACGTTTAGAAGAAGAACAGAAAAAACAAGAGGAAGAGAGCAATCGAAACCAAACGACCCAGCGCTCATCGCGTCGCTAGGTTTTACCTTTTTTCTCATAGTACTTTAGTGACTAGTTTTTACGTTTAATATTTGACATCTGACATCTGTTTTTCTTTATGTTACATTATGCAGTGTAATCGATTGCAAAATAATTTTTTATGAAGAAGGTAACACATATGTCAGATGAAGTATTCTTATTTGAAGAAATTGAAGAAATTGAAGAAATCGTAGCCTCTACAGATGGTGAATTTTGGGGGAGTTTTACTTGGAACTGGGGTAGTTCTCTTAATTGGAGTAGCCTATTGTTAAAAAGATAGGGAGTGATAATCATGCAAGATAACTTTTTATTTGAGGAAATTGAAAAAATTTCAGTACCAGTTAGTGATTTTTCAGCTGGACTTGCAACAGGTATCGGATTTGGTTTAGCAATCCTTGCTCTTGCTGGTTGTTGAAGTTTGTTCATTTACTAACATTAAGCTTTTTCAATTTCATTTTAGACAGTCATTTGAATTTTCCGTATTAGTCTTGCAGCAAGAGATTAATAGAATTAGTTATTATTTTATTGATTGCGGACTGAGGGACTAGAGTATGTTTTACTTAGCCCCTCTTTTATTTATTAAAGGTTAGGTTTGTTATGAGAATTGTTGATAAGATTAAGATATTACCTACTCCTTATGAGGGACAGTATCATCTATATATACCATCCAGTAAGAAACATGTATTAGTTGGGAAACAGGAAAAAAATGGTTAGAGCAACTAATAGGTCAAGAATTTACCATATCGGACTTATTAGTGTTAGTAGGGAAGAAATATTATTTAAGATTTTATATTGTTCTTAGTAAAATGGGACTTATAGATTCTATGAAATCACGAAAAAAGATAAATATTTTTAAAATATCTTGGGACTTTAATATAACATTATCTGAAAAATTAAACTATAAAAGATTTAATAAGAATTTTGAAAAAATCCTATTTGGTATTTTCCCATTGGCTCTTATTTTGCAATGTTTTATTATGTATATTTATAGGGCGGATATTTTGACTAATTTCCAAAACTTTCCAATAACGCTAAACATTCTTTTACTTTGGTTGCTTGTTGTTATTATATCTGCAACGATACATGAATTTAGTCATGCAATAATTGCTAATAATTATCAAATTGAAATTCCAAATTGTGGAATAATGCTACTTTTGTTTAATTTGTCTTTTTTGTAGATTTAAGTGGAGTGCAATTCCTAAAAAATAAAAAACAATTTTTGAAAATTATGTTAGCAGGAATCGCTTCAAATTCTATTTTATCCCTTATAGGTTTATTTATTTCAGTGTTTACATCGTATAAATTGCTTGGACTCTTATTTTTTATCATTAACTTGGGTATGATTTATAGGTCGACTTGCTCCTCTGAAAGTACTTTTAGAGGAGCTGTTTGACTTGGCTAGTTTTTGAAACTGAAATCTATTATACTACAAACTCTTGAAAGCGTTTTAATTTTAAGGTATAATAATCTCATAGAAATAAAGAAAAAAGAAAGGGAGGAAAGAAGATGCCACAGATTAGTAAAG